>CANHIR010000006.1 GCA_947461015.1 Bacteroidota bacterium
ATTAAGTGTTAGACTTTATTTTTTAATTATTAATTAGCAGATTTAACACATCTAACATGTGCTGGTTTTTGGTCTAACAAAGTAGCCTTTTTGATATTCACACCCTGAAATCCATCACCGAAACGTTGGTCCCATGCTTCTGTTGCACTTTGTTGAGTGGAGGACCAGTAAGTAAAATTGCCTAAATTTTTAAGTTTTTATCTATTTTCATAGATTTTATTTAATTCGATCTGATTTGGCAATCTGAAATCGTTATACAATAAAACACATGCATTCATTGCTTGACCCCAGGTCATTTCCTTTGGCATATCATATTCTGCTACCAACATATTTTCAATTTGTGTTGTTTTACCAATAATACTTTGTGCATCAATGGATTGAGCAGAACAATAATTTTGAGCAACCATGTTAGATACACCCAACACAATTACTAGCATTAAAATTTTTTTCATTTTAATTTATTTTTAAATATTTTAATTGAAATTAAATTTAATAAATATTTGGGGAATTTAATTAATACCTACTCGGATAAACCCCATTTATACAAATTATATAATTTAACCCTAAAGAAGGTTGTTTGTTATCTATTGGATCAACGGCAACAGATATATTAGTTTTACCAGGCTTGGAATCAACTAATTTAGTATCTGGCTTGATAAAATCTGTACCAATTTTATCACCCAAGTTCACCCCTTTTGAATTTTGAACTACCCCTACACCAATAGGAACACGACCTCTTAAGTCGGGAATTTGAAATGTTTTCACACCGTCTCCTCCATAAGTATTATTAATAATTGAAAATAACGCTTGATTATCATTTACTTTTAAAGTTTGGCCTTGACATAACATCCATCCAATAGGTGCATAGTTACCAGCAAAGAGTTTTATCTCGCCTACAAGCCCATCTTGGGAGAATGTTGTGGTTGTAAATTTTAGTAATATGACTAGTAAGATTGCTGATTTTCTCATTTTTTTATATTTTTATTTGATTTATATACTTATGGTCTTATCAAAAAATAATCCCCTCCTAATACTCCCCACTATAATCTCCAATACTCCCTTGTGTATCCTGTTGTTTTGGATATGCCCAAAGCTTAAGTTGTTTAATCCTTGTTCTGGTTAATTCTTCAAGATACCCATGATAAAGCAAAGGGTACATACTTCCATAGGAAAATCTTGTATCATCGGAAGGATACATCATTTTTACTTCCGCATCTCTAAATTTAATCCATAGCCTTTCTGATGCCCTTAAAGCATTTATAAACTTTGTATTTTTCGCATACTTTTTTAAAATAAGCTGATAAACAACCCCTAATTCATTGTCTACTTTTTTGTAACTGTTAAAAGCATCATTATTCATTTCTATTTGCGTTTGAGCAAACAGGGAGTTAAGACTAAAAGTCAAAACTAAAAGGAAGATTATTTTTTTCATAATTTCTAATTTAATAATCCTAAAATACAATAAAATTTAATAAACCAACTAAGAAATGGACAGGTACCAATACAATTCACAATAAAGACAAAATATTTTATACAAAAAGTACTAATTTAACATGAAATATAAATACCAATGTGGCATAAATATATTCTATCCCTTTTACTTTCATTGACTTTAATAAATAGCAGCCTTTATTCACAAGTAAACACTAAGTCAAAAAAAGATATAAACAAAGGCACGTATTCCTATGACTCTATTGTAAATGAGCAATCGAAATTTAAATTCTGCTACTTTGATAATGAAAAAGGGATAATAAGCATAAGAGATATTTCTATCTTTTCAAATAATAAATTAATTCAAAAAATAGAAACGAATAAAAATAATACTATTTATGAAATTAATGATGAACTGCACAAAGAAGAATTAATAGATTATAATTTTGATGGTATAAAAGACATATCAATTAACACAAATTGTGGTGCTACAGGTAATTGCAGTTACCTAGTATGGCTTTATTCAAAAAAGGACAACCAATACCATTTCGCGAAAGAACTTTCAGGCATGGGACTAGAATTAGATAAAATTGGTAAAAATATTATTTATCATTACAGAGAAGGCTGGCCAGCAGAATACTGGGATACCTATAAATACATAAATGGAAAATTCACATGGATAAAAGGTGTTTATGTAAAAAACACTAATACCTATAGTGAAACCACCTATCGCTATATGAAAAATGGAAAAGTGGTGACAAAGAAAATTAGAAATTAGAAAGCATCGCTTTACTATTTAATCTTTTCAATATTTGCAGGTGCAATCCATTCATCCCATTCACTATCATAACCATCAAAATGAACTAGGTGAAGACATAAAAACTTCTTAACCACTTCGCCAGGATAACTCTTTTTATCAAGCGCACTTATTGCATTTACCCTAGTTCCAATTTGATAATCTTTGGGGCAAGAAAATGGTTTTAATCTATTTAGTGCAATCCATTCTGTTTCATTATTAGTGTAGCTATAAAAACGAACTTTGAAATTATTTTTTGCATCCGCATCTTCCACAAAACCCATATAATCTTGACCATTATAATCAACTAAAACACGAGAACCTACCAGTAAATTTTTCTTTATTGGTACGTTTTTTGTAACGGCCCAATTTTTCATACTATTTGGAATATAATTATAAGCTTTTTGACCTTCCACTACTGCCATTTCCTCATCAATATATTTAGCTAATTCTTCTACATTGATATTTCCATTATTATTATAGTCTACAAAGTTCTTCCCTTGTAATCCATATAATAAGGCATTTGAAAAAGTCCAATTCCCAGTTGAAATACTAGTAGGCACCACAGAATTCAAAGACACATATTCACGTTTAGGATATTTTTTAGCTTCAAGGGATAAGCCACCTGAGTTACAACAATCGGCCGTAAAAAAAGCTTTATTGCCCGCAAAATAGGTGTTTACATTGCTTACAATTTCTTCGGCCGACCAATCAGCTCCTTTATAGGTGGTAAAGCATACCTTGTCATCATCATTCTTATACCCATGACCTGAGTAATAGAAAAATAAATTATCGTCCTTTTTTGCTTTCTTTAAAAAGTTGATAAACTCGGCACGAACCGTATTTGTACTTGCTTGTTTATCTTTTAGATAAATTATTTGATTAGATGGAATACCATTTTTTTTGAAGAAATCTATAATTTTTGAATCAATTCTACCATCTTTTTCAAAAGCAGGAATGGAAGTATCTTCCCACTCTACTAAACTTACCATAAAAACCCAGGTTTTACCAAAACCGGTTTTGGTTTGTGCATTTAAAAAAGTATGTGCACAAACTAATAATAAAGTGAGTAAAAGATATCTCATAATTAACTTTTTTAAAGATAATAAAATATATGATATATTATTGTTATTTAATGATTAAAAATACATCTGTGCCATTTTGTACTTTTTCCATTAAAGAAATAAAAAAGGCTTAGGAACAATAATTACCTGAGCCTTTTTTATTAATTATTAAAAATTAATCGTCATCGCGATCATCTAAATCAATATAGTCATGATCACCATGTCCTTTTCCGAATAAATGTATAATATCCGCATCATCATCATCCTCTAATTCATCATTAACATCTACGTCAGCATCTAAATGCAATTTGTATAAAGTGCCCTTATGTGCTTGATCATCTAAAGTCCATAAATAATAATCGCCTTCTTTACAACCAGCAAGTGTCAAATGCATTTCACCACCTGGATCAATACTATGCGTACCGCCTACAAAATGACCTTCATGCCATCTTAATTCAGGATAATTATGCTTATCATTCACATCAACAACCCATAATTTATCAATATGATGATTGGTTTTATTGTGAATTACAAACTCCCATTCACCATTGGCATTTTTTACCTTTGTAATGGAAATACCAGCTTTTGATTTCACAGCCGTTTTAGGCGCACTTTTAAAAGACATTGTTACTATTGCTAATAACAAGAATGCAGAAAATCCAGCAATAATTTTTTTCATGATGTTATTTTTTTTGAAAATAAGAATTTATTCTAAGTAATTAATGGTAATTAAATGAAAATATAATTAATTAATTTGATTAATAATTGGTATATTTTTGATACTAATTATTAAACCAAATATGATAAAATAATAATTATAAATTAAATGCATATACGCTATATTTTAAATATGTATGCACTCCATTCAAATCAAAATTTTAATGAATTATTTTATATTTATTATTAAACTTATATGATAAGGTAATATTCCAATCAAAATTTCTACTACCAGTAATATTGGTACGAATCTCTTTATTATAACTACCCAATATTGCAAAAGGTGATTTTTTGTTCGCAACACTTGCTCCGCCAGATAAATAGAATCCGTCTTGTTTGTCCACTTTTAAATAATATATCTGTGGATTAAAATTAAACACAAAGTTACCACTCAATGGGATCCCGTTAAATGAGGTATTCAAGTTTACAAAGTGAGTTGAAATTGGACCATCATTCTGTAGACCATGCCCATTTAAATAATATATCCCCATAGCAAAATGATTGTTAAAAACATAAGTTGGAGCAAGCTCAGTTGCCCAAAATCTTCTTGCTTGTGTAATTTGCCAGCTCTTCCCATTCTCAGTTATTGTTTTTAATGCCAAATTATATGCTGGATGTGCCCCTATTGTAAACTTGAATTTATTTTCTTTTAATAATTTATATCTAACCCAAACAATTGCCCCTCCCTTCCTTCCATCGAAAGTTAAACGTATATCTGGATCAATACTAAACCTTGCTCCTTTTGAAAAGGATAATGTAGTCACCATGGCCGGTGCTCTTAATGAAAATGTAGGTATAATTGAAATACCATTATTGGTAATCCCTACACTACCGCTAAAATGAAACTGACTAGGTAGGGTGTCTTTTTGTGCAAAAGCAACTAATGAAAAACAAACAAATAGAAGGGTTAAAGCTTTTTTCAAGATAATTTTTTCTCGAAAATACATGACTTGACCTAAAAAAGCAACAAAAACTCAATAAAATCAAAATTTGTGTCTTAATGACACAATAAGAAGCATAAGATAGTGTTTACAATTTTTTCAATTAAATTAGCACTAGTTTTTCCCAACTATTTTATTGAAAATTTCATAAACAACATTACTCCACTTTTCAGCACCCAATTGCTGAAAGTCCCCATATGTATACCTACTTGTAATTTCTTTTTGTGTTTGCGTCGCAATTTCTTTAGCCTTTATCTGATCAATGCCTAATTTTAATGCTTCGTTATACCATTTATTATACATTATTTTCTTTACCTCCATATTCCACCCATTATTTGGATTTTGTATGTTATTTGCGGTCGTTCCATTATTTACAACTGCATAGACTTGTAAATTTACATGGACTTGTCTTTGAAATGAGGAAGTGTTTTTAACACCAATATAAAAATCTTTCATTTCAATATCATTGAAACTTTTTTCACCATTAGACTTGTTTTCAATCATCCCAATTTGATAGGGTTGGAAATCATTGTTGTTTAAAAAAGCAGTCGCATTTGCTTGATCTAATAAATAAATACTTACTGATGATTCTCCCGTTGGGATAGGAAATTTTGAAATTACATTAGGCACTGCAATACTTGCAATTCCACCAGAATAATAGGTGGCCGCAGTAGACAACATGGCCTTACTAATATTAGTAAAAATTTCGGAATTGCTATTATTTAGTGAAGTACCAAATATGTAATTCCAACTTGTTGTATTTTTTGGTAAAGTAATTTTAAAGATCTCTTTTGGTTTTAAAAGCGCACCAAAAAAACTACTATTTAATTTAAATTCGACATCTACTAACTTTATAATTTTTTCATTTTGTTGCGCATTTAGGGAAATGAATGTAACAATTAACACCAAAAATAGCATTGTTTTTTTCATAGAGTTTTAAGTTGTCAATAAAAATAACAAATTATTACAATGCATAATATATTATTTATCTAATTAAACCCTACTTTTAAGCAATAACTACCCTCATGAGATACATCCTATTCATATGCCTTTCTTTGATCAGTAGCCAATCCAATGCACAAATCCTAAAAGGCATTCTCCAAAAAGCCACTAAAATAGTGTCCGATCCAAAACCTGGATTAAATCAAGATGAAATTGCCAACGGGCTTAAGGAAGCCTTAACGATAGGTGCAGAAAAAGGATGTAGCAGCCTGAGTGCCCCAGACGGTTTTTTAAAAAATGCTGCACTAAAAATACTAATGCCACCCGAAGCTCAAAAGCTAGAAAATACCATTAGAAGCTTGGGCCTTAACCAATTGGCCGATGATTTTATTGTTAGTGTAAACCGTGCCGCAGAAGATGCTTGTAACACAGCAGCCCCCATTTTTTTAAAGGCCATTAAGGAAATGACCATCACGGATGGCATTCAAATTTTACGAGGAGCAGATACTGCTGCAACTTACTACCTTAAATCAAAAACCCAAAATGAGCTAAGTGCTAGTTTTAGCCCCATCATAAAACAATCGTTAGAAAAAGTAGGAGCAACCAAGTATTGGGATAAAATGATAACCACGTATAATAAAATACCCCTGGTAAATAAAAAAATAAATCCTAATCTTACAGCATATGTGACAGAAAAGGCCATGTTTGGCATTTATACTGAAATTGCCATGCAAGAAAAAGAAATTAGAGCAAATCCATTGGCCAGAACAACCGCATTATTAAAGTTGGTGTTTAATAAGAAATAAATTTATACCAACTATCTATTTTGTTGCCTTACCTAATTTATAAGACTCCACTTTTGTAGGCTTGCCTTTCGCATCATAAAATTTCCATTCCCCATTTCTATCTCCGTCTTGAAAATTACCAGTGGTCATAAGTTGACCATGCTCATAATACTCACTAAATGGCCCATTATAAATACCATTTACAAAGTGTTCTACTTTTCTGACCTTCCCATTGTCATAATAATAAATCCACTCACCTTCCTGCTCACCTATTTTGTAGGTACCAGTAGATTGTATTTTACCGGCCTGTGTATACGAAGTATATGTGCCGTCTAATTCGCCTTGGTCATAATTTTCTATTGAAAATAATTTCCCATTTTGATAATAATTTTTCCACTCTCCTATTTTATTATTGTCATTGTAATCACCCGTACTTTTAAGCTTTCCATTTTCATGAAATTCTTTTGAAATACTATCTTTTTTATTTTCTTTATAATACCCAATACTGTTTAGTTTTCCATTATCATAATATGACTTACTTTCTCCCTCTTGATTGTCATTTATAAATTTACTAGTAAAAATAAGTTTACCAAATTCATTATAAATTTCTTTGACTCCATTCAATAAATCTTCTTTATAGTTTTCAATGCTTTCAATTTCACCATCTTCTCTATAATACTCCCACGCGCCTTCTTTTTTGTCGTCCTTATAATTTCCAATCATATTAAGTTTTCCATTGTTATAAAAGGACTTGCTTTCCCCTTCGCTTTTCCAGTTCTTATAAACATTTATACTTTTCAGCTGACCATTGTCATAGTAGGATTTACTTTCTCCTTCTAGTTTCCCATTTATATAAAAATCAATGCTTTGCAACTGCCCATTTTCATAATATCTTTTAGAAGCTCCATCTATGCTACTATCCTTTAAAAATTCTTCTTTTTCTAATTGTCCATTATTATAATACATTTTCCATTCCCCGTCCATTACGCCATTTTTGTAATTTTCCAAACTTGCCAATTGCCCATTATCATGATATCGTTTACAAATACTATCATATTTCCCATTTTTATAATTTACAATTCCTTCCAATTTCCCATTATCAAAATAAGATTCCCAGATCCCTTCTGCCTCATCATTTAAAAAATTTCCAAGGCTACTTAATTTTCCATTTTCATGATAAAATTTCCACACTCCCACTTGTAGCCCATTCTTATACATACCTTCACTGGCAACCTTCCCATTTTCATCGTAATATTTAAACTCACCCTCTTTTAGTCCATTTTTATAATGCTCAATAACGGATAAATTTCCATTTTCAAAATAGCTTTTCCAAACCCCCTCCTGCTTATCAGTTAAATAAGCGCCAACTTTTTTTTGCTTCCCATTTTGAAAGTAATAGTTCCACTCCCCTTCCTTTAAAGCATCCTTAAAATTCCCTGTACTATATGGCGCTCCATTTTCAAAGTAAAAATCCCATTTCCCAAATGCCAAACTATCCTTATAACTTCCCTTTGATTTTATATTGCCATTTTCAAAATAAAAAACCCAAGGACCTTCTACTTTTGAATTTATAAAATTACCCACCCCATACATTTGCTCGTTTTCATAATAAAATTTCCAAGTACCAACATATTTTCCTTCGTTGTATCCTCCTTCCATTCTAAGCTGACCATTTTCATAATACCATTTCCAATGCCCATTTTGTTTATCCCCTTTGTAACTTCCAACACTATCCATTTTACCATTTCTAAAATAGGAAATCCACTCGCCTTCTTTTTTATTATTAACCTGTTTCCCGGAAAGTTGAACTTGTCCGTTTTTATAATAGGATTTAGTTAATGTATCCTCTTGACCATTAGCATTGGGCGTTATAAAACCTATAAGGAATAGCAAATAAATTATCTTATAATGTTTGTGCATATAAACAGCGGTTTAATTGTATTATAAATATAATACATATTATTTTGCAGATTAATAATTAAATACTAAGAATTTTTTGGTGCAAGTAAGGCTTCATAAAGAACTTCCACTGTATGCAATGCATACACCCCAGTTCCATCCTTTATTTGATGTCTACAACTAGTGCCGGGTGCAGCTATCGTGCAATCACTCTTATTGGCACGCACTTTTGGAAATAATACCAACTCCCCTATATTCATGGATACTTCATAATGTTCTTTTTCATAGCCAAAAGATCCTGCCATACCACAACAACCCGATGCAATGGTTTCCACTTTATAATTAGCTGGCAAAGAAAGTACTTTAATAGAGTCGGCCAATGAACCAACTGCTTTTTGTTGACAATGACCGTGTAATAAAATAGATTTATTTTCTGAAGTAAACTGCTCTTTTGTAATTGTGCCCAATTCAATTTCTCTCGATAAAAACTCATCGATAAAATAACTATTTGATGCCAACAATTTCGCAGCTTCCAAATTTGCATCTGTTGCTAAATCCGGATACTCGTCTCTGAATGTTAAAATGGCGGAAGGCTCTAACCCAACAAGCGGTTTATCATTAGCAACTAATTTTCCTAACAATTCAATATTCTTATTGGCAATGGTTTTTGCTTTACGAACCAACCCCTTAGACAACCATGTTCTTCCACTTTCCAAATGATTGGGAATAATAACTTCATAATTTAAAGCATACAATAATTGAATGGCTTTAATTCCAATTGAAGCGTCATTATAATTGGTAAACTCATCGCAGAATAAATAAACCTGTTTAATTGGATTTTTAGGGGCAACGTAATTTTTCTTAAACCAGCAAGCTAAAGTTTGTTTTGATAATGTAGGCAAGGACCTTTTTATTGCAAATCCTGAAAGTTTTTTTATCAAATTTCCAGTAATCGCATTTTGCATGACCAAATTATAGAACGAAGGGAATAGTGATCCAAATTTTGCGGTTGCAGTAAAATTAGCAATAAGCTTGGACCTAAAGGGAACTCCATTCGCATCATAATAATGTTGTAAAAATTCAGCTTTTAATTTTGCCATGTCCACATTAGAAGGGCATTCACTTTTACAGGCCTTACAACTTAGACACAAGCTCATTACATCATAAATTTCTTTATGATCGTAGCGATTATCCTTACTAGAATGTGTTAAAAACTCTCTTAAAATATTAGCCCTAGCACGAGTAGTATCTTTTTCATCTCTTGTTGCCATATAAGAAGGACACATAGTTCCTCCTGACAAATGCGTCTTGCGACAATCTCCAGATCCATTGCATTGCTCTGCATGTTGCAAGATATCCTGCTTGTGAAAACGAAAAATTGTTTTAAACTCAGGTGTAATCAGACCTGGCTCATAGCGGAGCATACTATTCATAGAGGGGGTATCTACTATCTTATTTGGATTAAAAATATTATTTGGATCCCAAATGGATTTAATTTGTTTTAGCAATCCATAATTTTTCTCCCCTACCATTTGTTTTATAAATTCTCCACGCAACCTGCCGTCACCATGTTCGCCACTTAAAGATCCATTGTATTTTTTTACCAAAGTAGCCACTTCTTCTGCAATGGTTCTAAACAATTTATTCCCTTCAACAGTCTTCAAATTAATAATTGGTCTCAAATGTATTTCCCCCGATCCTGCATGTGCATAATGCACTGAATACAACCCATACTTTTTTAATATCTCATTAAAGTCACGTATATAGTTTGGTAAATCATTCACGTCCACTGCCGTATCTTCAATTACGGGCACCGCTTTCTCATCCCCTGGCAAATTGCTTAATAATCCCAGCCCTGCTTTGCGCAATGTCCATATTTTTTTGGTATCCGCTCCAAACAAAACAGGGAAATGATAACCTAAGCCTGCAGCGCGCATCTCTGTTTCCACCGCATTGGTTAATGCCAATATCTCTTCCCTAGTTTCTTTCACAAATTCAATAACCAAAATTGCACCAGGATCCCCTTGTACAAAAAATCGATTCTTGCTTTGCTCTTTATTTTCCTTTGTACATTCTAAAATATAATGATCAATTAATTCACTTGCACTTGGCTCATATTTTAAACCAATTAAGTTGGCATGTAAACTTTCATCAATTGAATTAAAATGAACACACAATAATCCAGTTTCTTTTGGAGGCACAGGTACTACATTTAATTTAATCTCTGTAATAAATGCAAGTGTTCCTTCCGAGCCTGCAATTAAACTACAAAAATTAAAATTTTCTCCCCCTGCAGTAAAAGGATCCATCTCTATTAATAAATCAATTGCGTATCCAGTGTTTCTTCTCGTTACTGTTTTTTTAGGGAACTCTTTTCTAATCTCAATCTGGTTGTCATAATTACTTAATAAACTACGAATGGACTTGTAAATATTGCCCTCCAAATTACCTAACTCACATTTGGCGTGAAAGTCATTGGTTGAAATACTTTTAAAAACAGTTTCTGTACCATCACTTAAAAGAACGGTTACTTCCAATAAATGTTCCCTGGTGCTTTTATAAACCACCGAATTGGACCCACAGGAATTATTGCCCACCATTCCACCTATCATGGCTCTGTTGGCAGTAGATGTTTCAGGGCCAAAAAATAAATGATGTGGCTTTAAGAATAAATTTAACTCATCTCTTATCACTCCTGGCTCAACGCGCACCCATCCTTCTGCTTTGTTTAATTCAATAATTTTGGTGAAGCACTTAGACACATCAACAATAATACCGCTCCCTACCACCTGTCCCGCCAAAGAAGTACCTGCTGTCCTTGGAATTAAAGAAGTATTGTGTTCAAGTGCAAAATGTATTAATGTAACTAAATCCTGTTTTGTTTTTGGAAGCGCAACTGCTAATGGCAACTCACGATAACTTGAAGCATCGGTTGCATACAAAGTACGCATGGTTTTGTCAAAAAAAAGTTCCCCTTGTAAGGACTTTCCAAGCGCTAGTAAATGTTGCTTCATTTTAGATAATTCGAAATGCAAATTTACCAAAAATATGGTTATAAACCTCCCGCATTAAGCTGCTGTAAGCACTAATTTGTAGTACCTTTGTAAAAATTTTATCGATGAAGTTATTTAAATATGTAGCATTTATTATTATGCTTTTAAATAGTGTAGTAATCAATGCACAAAAAATAGAAAGAAAAGGAGCGTTTTACATTTCTTGGGGATATAACAAAGCTTATTATACCAACAGCAACGTAACTATAAACCAGCCTAGCTTAAACAATAATTTTACTTTTAAGCAGGTTAAGCTAGTGGATAAACCTGGTTGGAATGAAGCATTATTTACAATGGCTTTAAGTATTCCTCAATACAATTATCGAATTGGCTATTTTTTTGATAAGGATTGGGCCTTTGAAATAAACTTTGATCACACCAAAGCATTGTTTAAAGACAATCAAACAGTGCAAATGGTGGGCACTTATGGTGGTAGACCTGTTGATTCTAGTTTTGTTTTTTCTAAAACTGGTACTGGCACTTCAAAAAACTATTATTACTTAAACAACGGTGCCAATTTTTTATTATTCAATATTGTGAAAAGAAAAAGATTCTCTAATTTATCTTCCCCATCCATTCAATTAGATGGATTAGCCAAAGTGGGTATTGGACCGCTCATCCCGCACGTTGAAAATAGTTTGTTTGGTCAAAAGAATGAACAAAAATTTCAATTCGGAGGTTGGAATACGGGCGCAGAATATGCACTTAGAAGCACCTTTAAAAAACATCTTTACTTAGAATTTGCAGGCAAACTGGATTATGCATATTACTATGGACTTGATGTATACCAAGGAAAAGCCAAGCAAGGTTTTGGCACTTTGGAATTTATAATGAGTTTGGGATACACGCTTCCAGCAGGGCCTAAAAAATAAAATATAAGTAAATTACTTAGCAGCTAATTTAAATATCAAGGCTTTTGTATTGGTAGCTGTAGCCTTTGATGCTACTACAACAGTTGCAGTACATAATGCGCCTGGAGTTAGACCTGTAATGGTAATGGTATTGTCTGCATTTACGGTTGAAATAGAATTATTAAACACAGTAGAATTATCAGCGTCTTTTAAAACGGTAACCCCAATGGTTACTCCAGCAGAAGGCAAAGTTGAACTTACTTTAACAATAATAGGTTGTGAATTACCAACCACACCCAAAATATTTCCTGCACCTGGATCTACATTTACTGTAAATGCAACAGCAGCCTCAGTTGGTGTTGGTGGTGTTGGAGGTGTTGGCGGTGTGGGTGTAGGGGAATCTCCTCCTTTGCTACATGACAAAAGGAAAAGGGGGATTGCTATTAATAAATTTCTTACGTTTCTCATAATTGTACATAAAGATAGGAATTCTTTGAAATTTATAAAAACATATTAAAATTTAATCCGTTAGTCTAATTAGCCCTAATTGACCAATAATGGATGTTGCAGTAAGGCTTGCTTTGGAGGTCTCTTTTACCGCATTGTCCCCTGCCAATCCATGCATATAAACACCAATGCCAGCAGCCAAAAAAGGAACATACCCTTGGGCGCAAAGAGCAGCAATTAAACCTCCTAATACATCGCCGGATCCCGCTGTAGCCATTCCGTCATTGCCCGTTGTATTTTGTAAAATTCCGTTTTCAGCTGCTGCCACTAATGTACCGGCGCCTTTTAAAACCAAAACCGAAGGGCAATGTTTAATAAATTGTGTTGCTTGTTGAAGCCTGGTATTTTCGTCATAAGAATGGCCGGTTAATCTTGAAAATTCACCAGGATGAGGCGTTAAAATATGATTTGATTTAATCAAAGATTGCTGATTAGCAATTAGGGTTAAAGCATCGGCATCAATTACAACAGGACCTTTAAAATGGGTAAGCACGAAAAGTAAATTTGCCTTTGCTGTCTCCGAAAATCCCAATCCAGGTCCAATTAATATAGCATCAAAAATTGACAGGTTTAATGATTGTACATTTTGATCCTGCGTATACATTACTTCCGGACATTGCGCTAGCAACACGGTCACTGCATCCTTAGGAATCATGGCTGTAACCATGCCGCATCCACTATGCAATGCAGCGCGCGCGCATAATATGGCTGCACCCGCTTTCCCTTCCGATCCGGCAATGACAAGTACATGTCCAAATGATTTTTTATGCCCATTCGTAGCTCGATGCTTAACATGTTCTTTTACCCAATCTAAATTTATAAAATCCATTCTTATTATTTAACTATCTACCCACAGCAGGAATTACTGGTAAACTTTCGTTTCCAGATTCATTTACACTTTGTACAGCAAAAAAGTAATTATCCTTACTGTAAGGCAATCTATACTCTATTTCTGTTGTGTATATTTTCTTTTGCCAAACTGGACTGGTAGTTTCACGAATTAATACATAATATCCTTTTGCGATGCCAGTCTTAGGTGCTTTCCAAGTTAAGAATGTAGTATTGCTCAATTTTTTTACCTCCACTTTCACCTCCTCAGGAATAGCAGGTGCTTTTGCCAAATTGGAAAGATTGGCCAAATTCACGCCACTGTTTTTTCTTAAATATTCAAAGTCAATATGCTCAGGCAAATCCCCATAAGTAATTCCATTTTCTGTTCTTACATCCTGGTGTTGACGCGTAAAGTTTTCATTCATTTCTGTGAATCTTACTCCAGCATATCCATTTTCAACAAAAGCGGTATGGTCACCTCCTCTTAAAAAACGGTCATTACGATAAATCATCACCACTTGCATATTGTCTACATATCTTTCTCCCACTTCTTTAATATAACGCGCTAATTGTCTTGAACGACCATCATTTTCTAAGCCTAAACTTCTAATTTGCATGGCAATTTTACCGGTATCAAGCACTGAAAGTCCTTCACTAAATACTCGCAATTTTGTATTGTCTATGATATTAGTTTCATTACTATTATTACTTCCCATAATATCATTATTCAAAACAGCTTCAATAGCCCAATTTTCTTTCTTAGCTTTCTTGGCCATATAATAAGCACCTATTAATCCTTGTTCTTCACCTGCAACTGTGACAAAAATAATGGTCGCTGGGAAAGCATGTTTACTCATTACTCTAGCGCACTCCATTACCGCAACAGTTCCACTGCCATCATCATCTGCGCCCGGCGCATCACCAATACTATCCATTACATTAGTGCGCATATTATCCATATGACCGCTCATTATAAAAATACGATGATCATTAGGATCGGTACCTTTTAAAGTGGCCACTACATTTCCTAAAATGATAGGTCTATTTACTCTTTTACCGTCAGGCAAATAAGTAACCGTATCAATAAATGCAGTTAATCTGCCAGCAGATTGTTTTGCATAATCATTAAACCTACTTAATATCCATTGTCTAGCAGCGCCTATTCCTCTGGTTGAAGTGCCTTGGGTACTTAATGTATTTCTTGTACCAAAAGAAACAAGCTTATACATATTTGCTTTTAAAGAATCGGCATTGATTTCTTTAATCATGGCATCAATTTCAGGATCTTTTTTTACGATCACTTGAGCATTTGCAGATGTATAAAGTAATACAGTCAGGAAAATAAATAAACAACTTTTCATAATGGGTATGTTTTTTTTCAATACCTAAATATACGACTTAATCAAATGGGTATAAATGACAAAAATCATGCCTAAGGCAAAGAAGAAAGGAATCCACTATCCAGCATATTTTGTGCTTCATAATAGCCTTGCTTATACCACTGCTTCCTCGCTAATTCTAAAAGAATAAAACGCTGAATAAATTGCCTATTTTTTTCCAGAGACGCCATATCCAGTTTATTCGAAGGGCCTCCAAATTGAACCAATGCAGCCAACAAATCCACATTTTTATACGCATTGATAAATGCTGCAGTATTTCCTAAAGCATTTATTTTATTTTGAGCTGAAAGGTAATAGTGTAAAATAAAATCCATTAATAACCCATTTTTTAACAATGGCTTATAAGATGAATCTAAAAACAAATTTGCACTGCTCACCCACATATCAGGATATATTCCACCCCCTCCATATACTTTTTTCCCATTGGGCGTTTTGTACATTTTACCTTTTACCAAAGAATCTTGTTTTCCCATTGCATTATCATGTACTCTATTTACAAAATCATCTACATAAGCCTCTTTGCCTTTATTAAATGGTCTTTGAATATTTCTTCCCAATGGAGTATAATACCTTGCTACCGTTAAACGAAGCGCACCCCCATTTGAAAGTTTAAATTGTTGTTGAACCAATCCTTTTCCAAAGGAGGAACGACCAACAATGGTTGCTCTATCCCAGTCTTGCAATGCCCCAGCCAATACTTCACTTGCTGAAGCAGAAGATTCGTCAAGCCAAACAATCACTTGCCCTTTTTCAAAAAGGCCTTCCCTTTTACTTACATATTCGGTTCTTGGGGAATTATCCCCTTGCGTATACACTAGTAACTTATTACCAGGAATTAATTCATCTGCAATGGCAACGGCTTCTGATAATAAACCTCCTCCATTGCCCCTTAAATCAATGACTAAAGTTTTAATACTGTCTTTCACCAATGGCTCCAAGGCTTGCATGAATGCCTCATAAGTGCGATCCGAAAATTTGTCAATATGTATATAACCAACCCCAGGCTTTATTTGATAAGATGCATCCACTGCTGCAACAGGAACATTCTCCCTATTCATTGATACCGTTACGCGCTTTGAACCAGAAAGCAAAACCAACTTTAACTGGTTTGTATTTGCACTTCTTAATTTAGTGCGAATCACCTCACTATCCATTCTTTTACCTGATAATTGAATGGTATCGTCCGCAAATAATAAAATATCTCCAATTTTTAATCCTGCCTTAAATGCAGGCCCATCCTTAATTACATTGGAAACAAAAACACTATCTCTAATCATTTGAAATTCTATCCCTATACCTTTGTAATTTGACATTAACTGCTCGTTCACTTCTGTTAGTGCTGCAGGGGGTATATAAACGGAATGAGGATCCAACTGAGACAAATAATAGTCTACAAATTTTTGTTCAGCACTATCATTGGTAATTTTATCAACATACTTTGTTCTTACTAAATCTATTATTTCTTGAACGGGTACTGTTTTGTCTGAACCCCACCAGCTAAAAGAAAGTTTGCCTTTTAAAAAAATGCCTAAAAAAATACCAAGAATAAGTATTACCGAATATTTAAGGGGCGATGCCCAATTTGTGTTATTATTTTGTTGCATGTTCATATTGTAGGCGCTAAAATTACGCTAAAAAGGTTATTTTCACACACAAGTATTTACTTATGCGCAAGAATTACATAATCGCCGATAGCGGTGCAACAAAATGTCAGTGGACCCTAGTTTTAGGGAACCAGAAAAAAACAATCAACACCATTGGCATAAGCCCCTATTTTTTATCCACGGAGCAAATTGTTGATACCATAGGTAAAGCATTTAACAAAAAGGTAGAAACTAGCATTATTGATGCCGTATATTTTTATGGCACCGGGTTAAGTAACCCATTGAATGTTGCGTCTGTAAAAAAAGCCCTTAAAAAAGTATTTCCAAAAGCTGCATTAGATATTCAAACCGACCTTGTAGCCGTGGCGCGCGCTACCTGTCAAAACAACAAAGGCGTTGCCTGTATATTAGGTACGGGTTCAAATACTGGATATTACAATGGTAAAAAGATTGTAAAAAATAGTCCGGGGCTGGGATATGTTTTGGGAGACGAAGGAAGTGGCGCATACCTAGGTAAAAAAGTATTGCAATATTATTTATACAAAACTTTTGACGAAGAATTAATGCACTCTTTTGAAAGTAAATATCAAATAAATAAGGATCAAATTTTAGATGCAATTTACAAGCAACCCTTACCCAACAGATATATGGCCTCCTTTGCCCAATTTTTATCCGAGCATCGTGGACATTATATGATTGAGAATATTATTGAAGACGGTATAAATGATTTTTTCTTTGCCCATTTAAATAAATTAAATGAATCCTGGTTGTATCCAATTCATTTTGCAGGTTCTATTGCTTATGTATTCAAAGATGTCATTAAACAATTGGCAACTGCCTACGAATTAGAAATTGGAATAATTGTAAAGTCTCCAATGGATGGCCTAATGGCATATCATAAAAAAGGAAAATAATTTTTCATGCACGAGATTGAACCTTACTATCACTGGAGGCACTTATATATTGCTTCAGAAGACGCAAGGTCCCCTTTTTTTGGACAAACTTATAGTGAATTTGAGTTTTCTCAAACCGTATACAATTACTATATACACCCTCAATGGGATGAAATAGGAAGTAAAACCCTATACTTAAAAATTATTTATGCGGATTATGAAATGGGCTTTGCTATTATTGAAATGATAGGAGAATGGAATGATGCTATTGAAAATGACATCATGACCATAAAAAGAGCACTATTAGAAAAACTAATGGATGAAGGCATATATAAGTTTATCATCATTGCAGAAAATGTTTTCAACTTTCACAATGGGGACCGTGATTATTATGAAGAATTGTATGAGGAGTTATCAGATGAAAACGGCTGGGCAGTGATGGTTAATATGCATCAAGCTGCGCAACATGATTTCTTACAAAAGAAATTAAACAGGTATATAGAACTCATGGAATTTGAAAAATGGAGAACCTATAAGCCGGAGGACTTTTTTTTGCTAATTGATAAAAAATTAAACGATCGGTTAACCCTATAGATGCTGAAATAATAAGCCGTTTACTTTACTAATAAATAAGGTCCTCATAAGCCCCCTGTAATTCCCTATAAGCATGGTCGTCCTTTGCTAATTTTGCCGCAGCCATCCCCTTTTCATACCACTCAATAGCTTCCCCTCGCTGCGCTCCTTTTTCCAAAATCTTTGCTAAATGATAGTAGGAGCCAATATAATCTGGGGATTGTGTTAGTATTTCAATAAATAAATCCCTTGCTTTAACCTCCTCTCCAATTTTAATGTATTCCAATGCCAAAGCGTGTCTCAAGAAGTTATCTTGTGGTTGTTGTGCTAAAAATTCAAGTATTTTTTCAATTCGATTCATCCTATTAAAAATTCAATCTTTTGGGTAAAAAAACTATCCTATATTTGCATTAGTTGCATAAACAACTAATAAATTAACTACAAAATTTGTGAACATGAAAATTTTAGTTTGTATCAGCAAAACGCCGGACACCACTTCTAAAATTGCCTTTATCGAAGGTAATACAAAGTTTGATGAAAATGGGGTGCAATGGATTATCAACCCCTACGATGAATGGTATTCATTGGTTAAAGCCATTGAGTTAAAAGAAAAAGATCCAAGTGTAACCATACATTTAGTAACCGTAGGCGGCGCCGATACCGAACCCATTATTAGAAAAGCATTGGCTTTGGGTGGCGACGAAGCCATTAGAGTGAATAATTTGGGCAATGACTCTATGATGGTGGCTCAAGAAATTGCAGCGATAGCAAAAGAAGGAGCTTATGATTTAATCTTCACTGGAAAAGAAACCATTGACTACAATAGTGGCAGTATTGGTTCCATGTTAAGTGCATTATTAGATACAAGTTTTATTCCCAATGCAACTTCTTTGGACTTAAGTGGTTCCAATATTATTATTAAAAGAGAAATTGATGGTGGGGAGGAAACATGTGAAGCAAGCATGCCTATAATTTTAAGTTGTCAAAAAGGGATGGCAGAACAAAGAATCCCCAATATGCGAGGCATTATGGCAGCAAGAACCAAACCTTTAAAAGTGGTTGAAGGCACTATTACAAATGCATATACCACCATTCAAAAATTTGATACCCCTTCTGCAAAGTCGGGTGTGAAATTAATAGACTCAGGGAATATGGATGAGTTGGTGAGACTTTTAAAAGAGGAAGCAAAAGTAATATAAACACCAAGGGTTATTCATTAAGACATTTAAAAACTACATTAACACAATTTCATATGGTATTAATATATATAGATCAAGATGATCAAGAAATAAAAAAAGCATCCTTTGAAGCCATTTCTTATGGTGCAGCATTGGCAAAGCAATTGGGCACTAGTGCAGAAGCTTTGTTACTAGGAACAGTGAAAGATGATTTAGCTGCAATTGGAAAGTATGGAGCTAGCAAAGTACATCAAGTAAATAATTTAGCATTAAATAATTTTGATGCATATGTAAATGCAATGGTCGTAGCGGATGCAGCAAAAGCATTAGGCGCAACCGTAATAATTTTTGCAAACAATATTAACGGCAAAGCAATTGCACCTGCGGTAGGGGTAAAATTAAGTGCGGGTTTGGTTGCTGGCGCTTGTGCATTGCCAAAAACCGATGCTGGATTTGTGGTTACAAAAACGGTGTTTTCAGGCAAGGCATTTGCTTCTATTCAAATTGAAACGCCCATTAAAGTAATCTCAGTAAATCAAAATAGTTTTGGGGTAGTTGTTGGTGAAGGCACTGCAACTGTTCATCCATTAGAAATAAATGCACCCGCTAGTAAAATAAAAATTACTGCTACAGATAAAATTAAAGGCGAAGTACCTTTAACAGAAGCAACCTTAGTAGTGAGTGGTGGACGTGGATTAAAAGGCCCTGAAAATTGGGGAATATTATTAGATTTAGCAAAATCCCTTGGGGCTTCTACCGCTTGTAGTAGACCTGTATCCGACTCCGATTGGAGACCTCATCACGAACATGTTGGACAAACCGGAATACAAATTGCCCCAAATTTATATATTGCCATTGGCATTTCAGGAGCCATCCAGCATTTGGCTGGTGTAAACCGAAGTAAAACCATTGTAGTAATTAACAAGGATCCAGAAGCCCCCTTCTTTAAGGCCGCAGATTATGGCGTAGTGGGAGATGCTTTTGAAGTGGTTCCTGCGCTCACTGCAGCAATTTTAAAATCTAAGGCCAGCGCATAGATTTTATATTTAAATTTGTAGTATTAAGAATACAATGCAAAAGATAGAACTAGAAATTGTCGCACTCTCTCATAGCATTACCCAATCTAACTCCTATGCGGTTATTCTTGGGGAAGTGGGTGGCTTGCGCAGACTCCCCATAGTAATTGGTGCGTTTGAAGCGCAGGCCATTGCTGTCGCATTGGAAAACATGAATCCCTCCAGGCCACTTACACATGATTTAATGAAAAACTTCATGCTTTCATTTGACATCCAATTGCAAGAAGTATACATATGTGACTTACAAGAAGGAATCTTTTATGCAAAACTAGTTTGCTTTACAGCGAATGACACTATTGAAATTGACAGTCGCACGAGTGATGCTTTGGCATTAGCCATAAGATTTGGTTGTCCAATTTATGTTAATTCAACTATTTTAGACCAAGCAGGGCTAGAAAACGATGGAAGTGAAAAAGAACGCACCCATATTGCGAGTGAAAATATTCAATCAAACAATTCAAATAATCTTTCTACCCTATCCTTGAGCGAGCTAAATGCACTGTTAAATGAAGTGTTGGAGCAAGAGGATTATATAAGAGCTATTGATATTAGAGATGAAATTGCAAAAAGAAATGAGCAAAAATAAAATTAACTCATTAACCCATGATTGCATTTCCCCATTGTAAAATTAATTTAGGTTTATCCATCACCGCGAAACGTACAGACGGTTATCATGAATTAGAAACTGTTTTTTATCCTGTGGGCTTGCAGGATATCGTAGAAATTGTTCATAGCAATGATAATGCTAGTGAAATACAATTTTCATATACTGGCCTTGAAATTCCAGGAGACGCTGAAAAAAATTTATGTGTAAAAGCATATCATATACTTAAGCAAGATTTCCCCACTATTCCAGCCGTAAAAATACATTTACACAAAAACATTCCTATGGGAGCTGGTTTGGGGGGTGGTTCTAGCGACGGCACAGCAGTACTTAAATTAATAAACAATGAATTTAATTTAGGATTATCTACCCAGCAATTAATAAACTATGCTGCACAACTGGGAAGCGATTGTCCTTTTTTTGTCCAAGACCATCCTTGTCATGCTACAGGACGAGGTGAGATTTTAAAAGCATTTGATTGTGATTTATCTGCTTATAAAATAATGTTGGTGCATCCAGGTGTGCATGTGTCCACTGCTTGGGCTTTTGGTGAATTAACCCCACACACAAAACAAAAAACAATTGCAACAATTGTTGCACAACCCATTGAAACTTGGAAAGCCGAACTCATCAATGATTTTGAAGCTGCTATTTTCTTAGCACATCCCTTATTGCAAGAAATAAAAAATGAATTGTACAAAGCAGGTGCCATTTATGCAAGCATGAGTGGATCTGGCAGTTCCCTATTTGGCATTTTTCCTGCTACCCAAAATTTACCTATCACATTCTTAGACAATAAGTATAGAACTGACTTTGTTTAAAGTTGCTAGCTTAGAAGTTGAAATGCGAACGTTCGTTATTTGATATTATCTAATGAAATCGTTGCCATTTTAGATATTATCAAACTGTTAGTATTTTTGTTGGATATCTGCTACTAAAACTCTTCATTTATTCGTAATTTTCCACAGATCGCTTGCTTTAGAATAAATCCTATAATTAATTGAAGTAGTATGATGGAAAACGAACAACTAGGATTGTATGATCCTGCATTTGAACATGACGCTTGTGGAATTGGATTTGTTGCCAATATTAAAGGAATTAAGTCACACCAAAATGTAGGAGATGCATTAACCATTTTAGAAAATATGGAACACCGTGGAGCAAGCGGTAGCGAAGTAAATACAGGCGACGGCGCAGGTATTATGATACAAGTTCCCCATGAATTTTTCTTTGATGAATTATTGCATGCAGGAATGCATTTACCCAATGCTGTTGAATATGGTGTTGGATTTATATTTTTCCCTGCCGATAAAGATATTGTGGCAGAGTGCAAGGAAATATTTGCGCGCGCAGCAGAAAAATTAAATATTGACATAATTGGATATCGTAAAGTTCCCGTTAACAGAGACCCAATTGGTCCCACTGCATTATCGGTAGAACCCATTATGGAACAAGTATTTGTAAAAAAGCCCGAGCATGTAAAAGATGCCGAAGACTTTGAACGTAAATTATTTATTTTAAGAAACTACGCTTCTCATACCATCAACAACAGCATTAAAAAAGATGCAATTGGTTTTTACATTACTTCCCTTTCACAAAACACCATTGTATATAAAGGACAATTAACGAGTCATCAGGTACGTGAATACTTTCCAGATTTAAGTGACAAGCGCGTTGTGTCGGCATTTGGGTTAGTGCATTCTCGTTTTGCCACCAACACTTTCCCTTCTTGGAAATTAGCTCAACCTTTTAGATACATCGCACACAATGGCGAGATAAATACCTTACAAGGAAACTTAAACTGGTTGCGTTCTAATGAATCTAGTTTCTTCTCTCCTTATTTTAGCAAGGAAGAATTAGAAATGATTTTACCAATTGTTACTGGTGGTCAATCGGATAGTGCTTGCTTGGACAATGTCATTGAACTCTTAACCTTAAGTGGTCGTAGTTTACCACATGTAATGATGATGCTTATTCCTGAAGCATGGGATGACAATGATTTAATGGATCCAGTAAAGAAAGCATTTTACGAATACCATTCAGCTATCATGGAACCATGGGATGGTCCCGCTTCTATTTCCTTTACCAATGGAAAAATGATTGGTGCCACATTAGATAGAAATGGTTTACGTCCTTCTAGATATTGTGTAACCAATGACGACCGTGTGATAATGGCTTCTGAAACAGGCGCTTTACCAATAGACCAATCTACAGTGATTGAAAAAGGCAGACTTCAACCAGGTAAAATGTTTGTGGTAGATATGGAAGCAGGCTGTATTATTAGCGATACAGATTTAAAAGAAAAAATTTGTAGCCAGCAACCTTATGGTGATTGGTTAAATAAATATAAAATTAGATTAGAAGAATTACCTGAACCAAGAATTCAGTTTACTCATTTGGAGCATGATCAAATTTTTAAATACCAAAAAGCATTTGGATATTCTAAGGAAGACTTGGAACAAATCATAATTCCTATGGCATTGGATGGCAAGGAGCCCATTGGCTCTATGGGAACGGATACACCACTTGCAGTATTGAGTGATCAACCGCAACATATTACCAGTTACTTTAAGCAATTATTTGCACAGGTAACCAATCCACCGATTGATCCAATTCGCGAAAGAATGGTTATGTCCTTAGCCACATTTGTAGGAAGTCAAGGAAGTTTATTGATTGAAGACCCTATGGCAAGTCACTGTGTTGCATTAAAACATCCCATTTTAAGCAACCATGAATTAGAAAAAGTAAGAAGTATTGATACAGGCGTTTTCCAAGCAAAAACTTTACAATGTTATTTTAGAGCCGATGGAAAAGAAGGGTCTTTAAAAAGAGGATTGGATCGTTTATGCAGATACGCTGTAGATGCTGTAGAAGATGGCTTTGAAGTAATTGTATTAACGGACCGATCTATAGATTCTGAGCACGCTGCCATTCCTTCCCTACTTGCATGTTCTTCCGTACATCATCACTTAATTAAAAAAGGATTGAGAGGTAAAGTGGGGATTATTGTGGAAGCAGGAGATGTTTGGGAAGTACATCATTATGCATGTTTAATTGGCTTTGGTGCCACTGCCATAAACCCATACTTGGCCATGTCTAGTATCCGCGATATGAAATTGAGCGGACATATTAAGACCGATCTAGACGACAAGTATTTGAAGAAGAATTATATTAAAGCAGTAAATGAAGGATTGTATAAAGTATTCTCTAAAATGGGAATTTCTACATTACAATCTTATCAGGGTGCACAAATTTTTGAAATCATTGGTATTAATAAGGAAGTTGTAAATAAACATTTTACAGGTGCCACTTCCCGAATTGAAGGAATGGGCTTAGATGAAATTGCAAAAGAAATTTTAGCAAAACACAATATTGCATTTCCAAAAAAATCAAGCCAAATTGATCGTTTACC
>CANHIR010000007.1 GCA_947461015.1 Bacteroidota bacterium
CTTAATACTATTTCACTAAGTTCTGCTGCAGGAACAAATTCGCAGACAGTATGTATTAATACTGCAATTACCCCCATTACCTACTCAACCACTGGTGCAAGTGGAGCATCTGTGCTGAATCTTCCACCTGGTGTGACGGGTACATGGGCAAGTAATGTGCTCACCATAAGTGGAACGACAACTACTGCAGGTACTTATACTTATACCGTAACTACTTCTGGTGGTTGTGGTGTAGTTACTACAACAGGTACAATTGTTGTAACACCTAATAATACAATTACGTTAAGTTCAGCAGCTGGTACAGCTTCGCAAACAGTTTGTATTAATGTTCCTGTTGGAACCATAACCTATACAACTACAGGAGCAACCGGTGCTAATTTTTCAAATTTACCTCCCGGTGTTTCAGGTATATGGGCTAATAATATGGTTACCATTAGTGGGACACCTAATGTAGCAGGTAATTATAATTATACCATTACACTTACTGGTGGTTGTGGAGTGATTACTAAAACAGGAAACATTTTAGTAAATCCAAATAATACCATTTCATTAAGTTCGGCAGCTGGAACAGATGCCCAAACAATTTGTATTAATGGAACCATAACACCAATTACGTACGCTACTAATATAGCAACAGGTGCAACCGTTTCTGGTTTGCCGCCAGGCGTTACAGGTTCATGGAATGCAAACGTATTTACCATAACAGGCACTGCCAATACAGCTGGAACGTATAGTTATACGGTTACCACAACAGGGGGTTGTAGTATTGCATCTATTTCAGGCACCATTGTAGTGCTACCAAACAATACTATTTCATTTAGTTCGGTGGTTGGTTCAAATGCACAAACGGTTTGTATTAATACAGCAATTACTGCTGCCACCTATACGACAACGGGCGCAACTGGTGCGAGTGTTAGCAATCTTCCTCCAGGTGTATCAGGAACTTGGGCAAATAATGTAGTTACCATTAGTGGTACACCTACCGTTGCTGGGACTTACACTTATACGGTTTCAACAGGGGGAGGTTGTGGTGCTCCAACCGCAGTTGGAACCATTGTTGTGAAACCAAACAATACCATTACACTAAGTTCGGCCTCTTGGACCAATGCTCAAGTGGTTTGTATTAATTCAAATATTACAAGCATTACATATAGTACCACCATCGCTACGGGTGCAACCGTGACAGGCTTACCGCCGGGAGTTACAGGGTCGTGGAATGCAAATATTTTTACCATTAGTGGTACACCAACTGCAACAGGAATTTATAATTACACCGTTACTACAACTGGTGGATGTAGTGTTGCTACTGCAAGTGGAACCATTGCTGTTACAGCACCTAATTCAATTTCATTGGGTTCTGTTGCAGGTACAGATGTTCAAACTGTTTGTATCAATACAGCAATTGTCTCAGCTACTTTTTCAACAACGGGCGCAACCGGTGCCGTATATACTAATTTACCTCCGGGGGTGACGGGATCTTGGGCAAATAATGTAGTTACCATTAGTGGTACACCAACCGTTGCGGGTACCTATAATTATACTGTTGCGACTGGTGGAGGTTGTTTTGTTGCTGCGGCTGTTGGAACCATTATCGTAACACCAAATAATACAATTACCTTAAGTTCTGCAACGGGTTCAGATGCGCAGTCCTTATGTATTAATACGCCAGCAACTAATATTACCTATAACACAACGGGTGCAACGGGTGCAACTTTTTCTAATTTGCCTAATGGAGTAACTGGTGGTTGGGCAAATAATATTGTAACCATTAGCGGTACACCAACAGTGGCAGGCAATTACACTTATACGATAACACTAACGGGAGGTTGCGGTATAATCACTAAAACAGGAAGCATGACGGTGCTTCCAAATAATACTATTTCATTAAGTTCCGCAAATGGTACCAATGCACAAACAGTTTGTATTAATACTGCAATTACTGCTGCTACCTATTCAACAACTGGTGCGACTGGTGCTACGGTAACTGGATTACCAACTGGTGTTTCAGGTTCATGGACTAGTAATCAATTTACAATTATTGGAACGCCAACTATTGCGGGAACGTACACTTATACAATTTCTACTACTGGTGGATGTAGTGTTGCAACTATTTCAGGTACCATTGAAGTAACCCCTAACAATACAGTAGTGTTAAGTTCGGCCATTGGCACAGACGCTCAAGCCGTTTGTTTAAACACTGCAATTAACAATGCAACATATACTACAACAGGCGCAACGGGTGCAAATTTTACAAACCTTCCCAATGGCGTTACTGGCGCTTGGGCAAATAATGTAATTACCATAAGTGGAACGCCAACGCTTGCAGGTACATATACTTATACCATTACTTTATTAGGCGGCTGTGGTGTCATTACTAAAACAGGAACCATTATTGTAAATCAAAATACAATTGTATTAAGTTCTGCAGCTGCGACTGCTGCGCAAACCATTTGTATCAACACCCCCGCAACAAATATTACTTATACGACCACCATTGCTACTGGCGCATCGGTGACTGGTCTTCCTCCAGGATTAACTGGTAGTTGGGCTTCAAATATTTTTACGATAAGTGGCACAGCCACTGCTACTGGTTCATATAACTATACAGTAACTACAACAGGAGGATGTAATGCAGCAACCATAACAGGTACAATTGTAGTCACACCAAATAACACCATCACTTTTAGTTCAAATGTGGGTACAAATCAACAAACACTTTGTATTAATACTGCAATCACTGCTGCTACTTATACCACTACTGGTGCAACAGGTGCAAGCGTTTTAGGTTTGCCACCAGGTGTTACAAGTGTTTGGGCTAATAATGTAGTTACGATTTCTGGTACACCAACCGCTGCAGGTACATATACTTATACCGTTTCCACCACCGGTGGATGTAGTATTGCAACTGCAATGGGTACCATTGTAGTTACTCCAAATAATACCATTACGTTAAGTTCTGGTGCAGGAACCGATGCACAAACCATTTGTATTAATACTGCAGCAGGGAATATTGTTTATGCAACCACCGGTGCTACCGGAGCAAATTTTGCAGGATTGCCAAATGGTATGACGGGAAATTGGACCGGTAATGTTGTTACAATTAGTGGAACACCTACTGCAGCTGGAACTTATAATTATACGATTACCTTAATTGGAGGTTGCGGTATTATTACTAAGTCAGGAACCATTCAAGTGAATCCCAACAATAGCATTAGTTTAAGTTCTGCTATTGGAACCGACGCGCAATCATTATGTGTGAATACTGCAGCAACAAATATTACCTATTCAACAAACATTGCAACGGGTGCAACCGTTTCAGGATTGCCAACCGGTATGAGTGGCGCTTGGACATCTAATGTTTTAACCATTTCAGGAACGCCCTCGGTATCTGGTACTTACTCCTACACTGTAACGACAACAGGTGGTTGTAGTGTTGCAACCATATCCGGTACGGTATCCATTACACCTCCCAATACAATTCAATTAAGTTCGGCAAGTGGTTCAAATGCACAAACACTTTGTAGCAATACTACAATTACATCTACGACCTATTCAACTACTGGAGCAACAGGTGCAAGTTTTTCAGGATTGCCTTCGGGTGTAACAGGATCTTGGGCTAACAATGTAGTGACCATAAGTGGAACGCCAACTATAGCAGGCAGCTATAATTATACAGTAACGCTTTTAGGTGGTTGTGGATATATTACTGCAACAGGAACTATCGTCGTAAATGAAAATACCATTGCGTTAAGTTCTGCTGCGGGTACCAATGCACAAATCGTTTGTATTAATACGCCTGCAACAACTATAAAATATAGAACCACTGTAGCAACAGGTGCAATGGTAGTGGGCTTACCACCAGGGGTCACTGGAGTTTGGTCAAACAACGAAATTATAATTAGTGGAACGCCAACTGTTGCGGGCACGTATACTTATACAATTACTACAACAGGAGGATGTAGTGCTGCAGTAATAACTGGAACAATGACGGTTAATCCAAATAATACCATTGTATTAAGTTCGTTGCAGGCAACTGCCGCGCAAAAACTTTGTATTAATACAGCATTAACGAATATTACATACACCACCAATATTGCAACAGGAGCAATAGTTGCTGGCTTGCCATCTGGATTAAGTGGAGGATGGTCTGGAAATGTATTTACTATTAGTGGTACACCAACCGCTGCGGGCACATATACGTATACCGTGACTACGACGGGAGGTTGTAGTGTTGCATCAATTTCAGGATCAGTAGAAGTGACGCCTGATAATACCATTACTTTGAGTTCACCAATTGGTACCGATGCAAATTCAATTTGTATTAATGCCCCCATTACTACAATAACTTATACAACCACAGGAGCGACAGGAGCCAATTTTTCTGGACTGCCTTTAGGGGTGAATGGTTCATGGGTAAATAATGTGGTGACCATTGCTGGAACACCCACTGTTTCTGGTAACTACAATTATGAAATTACTTTGTTAGGGGGTTGTGGAATAATTAAACGAAAAGGAAGTATTACTGTAGATAAAGCAACCATTGCTGGTGACATTTACTTTTTGAGTGGATCTTCTCCCATTTGTAATGCAGGGAGTAAGCCAACCATTACCATTCAAAATAATTTAAGTACTTCTATTGCTTGGGAGTATAGTCCATCCACTACCATATCTGTTCCAAGTAGTGCAGTAACTTATACGAGTACTTCTCAAGTTGGAAATTTTTTAAATACCGGAATTGATAATACAACCACTGCTTTAAATTCTTCATTTAGGTATTATAGAGCTGCTGTTAAGAACGGAGCATGTAATACAGTGTATACGGCACCTGTTGAAATAGAAGTGATTCCAACACCGCTTATTTCAAATCCAATTCCAGGTGAAAGATGTGGACCTGGTTCTGTGGAATTAAAAGCGCAAACTAACTTGGGCATCGTTAATTGGTATGATGTTAATACAGGCGGAACCTCCATAGGTATTGGGGGTACTTTTGCAACGCCTAGTATTAGCACAAGTACAAAATTTTATGCAGGTGCAATTTTTAGAGGTTGCGCATCGCTTAATAGAACAGAAATTTTAGCAACCATAAAAGTAATTCCTTCCATTACAAGCGTGACACCTAAAACAAATTGTGGTCCGGGTATACTTGACTTAGAAGCTACTGCAAGTGCAGGTGGAACTGTGAATTGGTATTCAGCAGGGGTTGGTGGCACATTGGTTGGCTTAGGAAATAAATTTTCAACACCTTTATTAAATGCAAGTGCAACCTATTATGTAGACGCAGCACTTGCTGGATGTAATGCGGTAACTAGGACACCAGTAACGGCTACCATTTATGTGGTACCAGTTATTACATCTTTAGTTGACACATTTAATGTTTGTGCTGGCAACAGGCTTAATTTAAAATTAAATGCATCGCTTGGTTTGCCGCCATACACCTTTACTTTTTATTCAAATAATGGAAATGTCATTGGAAACACGGATGGATCAATTTCGGGTATAAAAGGGGGGATTTCAAATGTATATTTTAACGTAAAAGACATGAATGGTTGTGTGTCACAAAATACCAACGTTTTTAAAGTAAGAACCTTTGACCCGGTGCTTTCAAAACAATTTAATTATCAAGCCTATTATCAAACCGATTTTGTAATTCCAACTAAAACAGATTCGGGATATATTTTATACAATTGGCAACCTGGTTTATACTTGAATTTCACAAACAAACCAAACCCAACTTTTAATGGAGACAATACCACAGATTATGTTTTAGTAAGAACAGACACCACCAGTAAATGTATAGTAGCCGACAACTATCATATTGATGTAACTAGAGATTATATTTTTGATTTACCGAATGCCTTTACGCCCAACAATGATGGATTGAATGATGAAATTAAAATAGAAGCCAACGCAGGCATTGATAAAATTAATTATTTAAGAATATACAATAGAGCTGGTAAACAAGTGTTTTATACCAATAACATTAAACAAGGATGGGATGGAAGAGTAGGATCCGTTATGCAAGACGCGGACGCTTATTATTGGATTGCAGAATATGTTACTAAAGCAGGACAAATAAATAAAAAAACGGGAACATTTTTGTTATTAAAATAAATTATTTGAAAAAGTATTGTTACATATTCATTGCCGCTTACTTCATTAGCCATTCAGCTATTGGGCAAGAGGTTTTATTGTCACAACCTTTTTCGATAAGCCAATACCAGAATCCTGCTGCAGTTGGAGGTAGTGAGTCTAACAATCGATTCCAGGCTAACTATAAATCGCAAATGTTAGATGGCAATAATTTATATAAAACCATTTTACTTGGTTACGATACAAGGTTAAATCATGAAGACAATGGAAGTAAAAACTATTTAGGCATAGGGGGATCTTTAATTTCAGATCAGGTGATGTGGGGTGTTTTGCAAAATAATTATTTGACTTTAAATTTAGCATATCACATTTATTTAGACGAGCAATTAAATAGCAATCTATCCTTAGGAATTGGTGCAACTTTAACCCAAACAAGTTTGGATAAAACTAAATTAAGATTTAATGACCAATATGATTATAGGGCTTTATTAATGTATCCCACTTTAGAAAATTTAAGGCCATATCCCACAGCCTTTACAGCAAACGCAGGCGCATTGTATACAAGGCATACCGCAAATAGCTTTATTCAAACGGGCTTTATGACATATATATATAACAAGCCAAACGTTACGTATTCGCCATTTAATAAAGCGGAAGACATAAGGTTCAGGGCATTTGTAAACTCAGAATTTCCATTGTATGATGAAAATTCAGTACTGCTTTATTTTAACTACTTAAATAGATCTAGTTTAACTCAATATTATTTTGGTGCCATGGTAGGGATGCCGGTTATTAAGGACCAAAGCGAGCAATTTAAAATGTATGTAGGTTGTTTTTATCGCTTTAAGGAAGCATTTGTCCCAACTGTATCCTTTATTTCTAAAAATAACACAGTTGGTTTTAGTTATGATGTTTATGGCAATAAATTGTCTGGGGCAGATTTGCGTCAGAACGGCTTTGAAATTACGTATGCGAGAAAATTTGGGTTTGTTAGAAAAGACAGATATAGAACAATCTTTAATTAGATGTTGCTTAAAAATCTATTGAGCAATTTACCCACTCAGGATCAAATCCACTATTGTATTTTCTATAAAAATTTAAAGCGGGTTCATTCCAATCCAATGCTTGCCAATTCATGCCATTGAAGCTTTTGATTTTCGCTTCTTCAATTAATGCATCAAATAATAAACTGCCTATTTTATGTCCACGCATATTTTCGGCTACCACTAAATCCTCTAAATACATTCTTTGTCCTTTCCAGGTAGAATAGCGGATATAATATAGTGCCATTCCTTCTACTTTCCCATTTACTTCTGCTACAAGTGCCCACCATACAGGATTTTCGCCAAATCCACTTTCAACAAAATGATTAAAATTTACTACTACTTGTTCTGGTGCTTTTTCATATACTGCAAGTTCGTGAATAAGTTCCATCATTCTTTCACAGTCTTCTTTTTGGGCTGGTCGAATTTTAATGTTCATATAGATAGTATAGGAAGAAGTAATTTTATTATAATTGAGCCTTTGCTAATGCCTGTGCTAAGTCTGCTTCTAAGTCCTCTATATTTTCAATACCTACACTCATGCGAATTAATCCATCGGTAATACCATATTTTTCGCGCTCTGTTTTTGGAATGGACATATGTGTCATACTCGCTGGATGTGATACTAAGGTATCAACGGTTCCCAGGGAAACAGCCCTAGTGCAAATCTCAACAGCATCAATAAATTTCTTTCCTGCTTCAATACCCCCTTTTAATTCAAAACTAATAAGCGGCGCATGTTGTTTCATTTGTTTATTCGCAATAGTATGATGCGGATGGGTTGTAAAGCCAGTATAATTTACATGTGCGATTGCAGGATGCTGTTGTAAATAGGTAGCTACTTTTTTGGCATTGCTACAATGTTTTTCCATTCTTAATTCTAAAGTTTTCATTCCCTGAATTAATAAGTAGGCATCAAATGCATTGCTATTACCGCCAAGCAAAACATGCCATTTCCATACCTTGGTATGCATCAATTCTAAATCCTTGCCTAATAAAACACCATGCAATGCGCTTCCATGACCGTTCAAAAATTTAGTAGCAGAGTGAAATACAAAATCAGCACCCAAAGCAAAAGGTTGTTGTAAGTATGGGGTAGCAACTGTATTATCTACGGAGACTTTAATTCCATGTGCGTGTGCAATTTTACAAACCGCTTCAATGTCCACACATTGTAATGTTGGGTTTGCTGGAGTTTCTAAATGTATAAGTTTGGTATTGGGATTTGCTTGTATTGTTTCTAATAGTAAAGCTTCATTATGAATGTCAATTAAAATTACTTTTACACCTGCTTCGTTTAAAACCTTTTGCATTAATTCTTGAGAACCTCCATATAAAGAGTAATGTGATATTAAACAGTCCCCTGCACTTAGGTTGCTAAAAAATAAAGTACTCATGGCAGCTTGCCCACTTGCATGTAGTAGTGCTTTTACTTCTAAAGGTGTACCATTTTTGTTGGTTAATCCGCGAGCTTCTAATGCTTCAATGGTTTTTTCTGCAGCCGTGAAAGTTGGATTGCCCCAACGCGAATACAATCTGGTTTTATCTTCCCCCTTAAAGCGCTCCATTCCTTCTTGAGCTGAACCAAATGTAAATGTTGATGTTGCATAAATAGGCGTAGTGTGAGAAAAATTATCATTTTCGTGGCTTGCTGTATGCAAGGTAATTGTACTTATGCCCTTGATCGTATTGTTTCCCATTTTCAATCTATTTATTTTATTGAATATAAGCTTATTTATTAGTATGCCCATTTTACCCAAGCTGCCCCCCAAGTAAATCCTCCGCCAAAGGCTGCCAAAATTAAATTGTCGCCTTTATTGAGTTTTGATTCCCATTCCCATAAACAAAGCGGTATGGTTGCAGCGGTGGTATTGCCATATTTTTGAATATTGATCATTACTTTTTCGCTTGGAATTCCTGCACGATTCGCAGTAGCGTCAATAATTCTCAAATTGGCTTGATGTGGAACGAGCCATGTTATATCGTCGCCTGTTAAGTTATGTTTTTCCAATAAATCGGCTGTAACGTCGGCCATGCCTTTCACTGCAAATTTAAAAACGGGTTGACCGTCCTGAAAAGCATAATGTTCTTTTGCCATCACCGTTTCTATACTCGCTGGCTTTAAACTACCACCTGCTTTAAGGTGTAAGTAATCACGACCACTTCCATCACTTTTTAAAATGGCATCTTGAAAGCCATTTCCATCTGTACTTGGTTCTAATAATACCGCACCTGCGCCATCTCCAAAAATAATGCAAGTGGCACGATCGGTATAGTCGATAATTGAACTCATTTTATCAACACCAATCACCAATACTTTTTTATATCTGCCACTTTCAATAAAACTTGCTCCTGTTGTTAGCGCAAATAAAAATCCGCTACATGCTGCCCCAAGGTCAAAGCCAAATGCATTTTTAGCGCCAATTTTATCACCAATAATATTTGCAGTTGCTGGAAAAACCATATCTGGAGTTACTGTTGCACAAATGATACAATCAATGTCCATTGGATCCAATTGTTTCTTGCGTAGAATTTCTTCGACGGCTTTAACAGCCATATCAGAACTTGCTTTTCCAGGTTCCCTCAAAATTCTTCTCTCTGAAATACCGGTTCTGGAACGGATCCATTCATCATTGGTATCCACCATTTTTTCTAGGTCAAAATTCGTCAATTTGGTCTCTGGAACATATCCTCCAACCGAGGTAATGGCTGCTGTAAGCTTTTGTAACATAGTCTCTTTATTAAATTGGTTTACAAATATCTTAAATTTTGGCCAAGATTAGGTGTAAAAGGTCGTTTTTAGTATCTTAAGTGTTAATTTCGAGGCAATTATGATCGCATTTTTAAGAGGCCAATTCGTACAAGTCACCCCTGCCAAACTTATGGTGGATGTAGGGGGTGTTGGGTATGAGGTAAATATAAGTTTACATACTTATGAAGCCATTTCCAAAAAGGAAGCTGGACAGTTGCATACCTATTTGCATATCACCGAAAATGCACAAGTGCTTTTTGGGTTTCATGAACTTCAGGAAAAAGAATTATTTCTTCATTTAATTAGTGTTTCAGGTGTTGGGGCAAGTACTGCAAGAATGATGTTATCCGGTATGCGACCCGATGAAATTATTAGGGCCATCGTGCAAGGAGATGCCAGACAATTAGAAGCCATCAAGGGAATTGGTAAAAAATCGGCGGAAAGATTGGTACTTGAATTAAAGGACAAACTTTCTAAAATTAGTATGAACAATAATCCTTTGGGCGGATTTGCAATTACACAAGTAAATCCACACCAAGATGCGATACAAGCATTAATTTCTTTAGGCATTCAAAAAGCCATTGCCGAAAAAGCGGTTGACAAAACCATTAAAGTGGAGGGGGATCAATTAAGTTTAGAGACCCTTATTAAAGCAGCACTTAAGAATTGTTAACTACCAATTTAGTTTCCTTGAAAAGATATTATGTATTTATTTGTATTCTTTTATTGCTCTTTTTAAAAGGGTCGGTAAGCGCGCAAGTAAATGTAGGTTCGAAAACTACTGCCGACACTTCACAACTAAATAAACAAAAGGACTCATTGCGTTATGCAATAAAGGATCGAAGAGGTGATTTTTTATCACAACCTAGCAATAATCCATTTGATTTAAGAGATCCTAGTTTAATAAAAAGAAATGTAGAGTATGATCCTGCTACAAAGCAGTATTTTATTAGAGAATTTGTGAATGGCAGATCCACAAAAGTGCCATCAAGTTTAAGTTTCAATGATTTTTGGAAATTAAAATCAGATAAAGACGAAAAAGCATATTTTTCATATCGAGCTAATTCGTTAGGAGTATTAAACAGAAAAGTAAGTCGTCCAAAAGCAAAAGTATTTGATAGTTATTTTGATCGTTTGTTTGGCAAGACGGGCTCGGATTTGAAATTGGATTTTAAACCAGTTGGTGAAATAAATATAAAAGCGGGTTATCAGGGGCAAACCGTTATGAATCCAACGCTTCCTGAACGAGCAAGATCCAATGGAGGGTTTGATTTTGATGCAAGTACTAATTTTAGTATGAACGCAAGTATTGGAGACAAGCTAAAGTTCCCCGTTAATTTTAACACCTTGTCAAACCTGGGTTTCGACAATCAAATAAAATTAAATTATAAAGGAAAGAAAGATGAAATTATAAAAAGTATTGAAGCAGGTAATATTAATTATATTTCAAGAAGCGCGTTAATCCCTAGTACTCAAAATCTATTTGGAATTAAAACGCAAATGCAATTTGGAAGGTTATTTGTAACTGCAGCCATAGCCAATCAAAAATCACAAAGGCAGTCCATGAATTTGCAAGGAGGAGCTGCTACACAAAGATTTCAAAAACGTTTAGATGATTATGAAGAAAATAGACACTTTTTATTGGCTCAATATTTTAGGAATAATTACAATAAGGCAATGTCCTCTTTGCCACTCATAAATTCACAAGTGCAAATAAAAAGAATTGAAGTTTGGGTAACCAATAGAAATGGACAAACTACCAATTCTAGAGACGTAGTTGGATTGGCGGACTTAGGTGAGCCACAACCTGCAAATGCTAAATGGCAGGGTAGTTCAAATCCTTATCCCGATAACAGTGCAAATAATTTGTATGCAACATTATCTAATAATCCAGCTGCAAGAAATTCAGCAGGCATTGCTTCTATATTAACTGCGGTGGGGATGAGATCGGCACAAGACTATGAAAGAACCTTTGCACGGAAATTAACTCAAAACGAATATTTTTTTAATCCACAAATTGGATTTTTATCCCTGAACATTCCTTTGCAGCCCGATGAAGTATTGGGTGTTGCATTTCAATATACCTATAATGGTAAATTGTATCAAGTGGGAGAATTCTCTGATAACGTTGCACTAAATCCTGAGAATGGAGTGCAACAAATTATGTTCTTAAAATTATTAAAAGCAACAACACAAAGAACCGATTTGCCTATTTGGGACTTGATGATGAAAAACGTTTATTCTTTGGATTTATTTGGATCCATTCAACAACAAGACTTTCAATTGAATGTATTGTATGAAGCACCCAGTGCAGGATTAAAAAGATATATGCCAGTAACCAGTAAGGCAGTGGAGGGTCAGTCCTTATTAAAATTATTACAACTAGACAGATTAAATAATCAAAATGATCCTCAGCCAGATGGTTTATTTGATTATGTAGAAGGATACACCGTTTTGTCAAATATGGGTAGAATTGTTTTTCCGTTGTTGGAACCTTTTGGAGATGATTTAAAAAATATTGCGTTTAAGGGCGTGGATAGTGCCACTACAAGCAAGTATATATATCCTCAATTGTACCGAAAAATTAAAGCAGAAGCACAAACTTATAATAACCTAGACAGATTTGTGATGGAAGGGCAAGTGAAAGGGAGTAGTGGTGGCGCTGAAATAAGTTTGAATGCATTTAATGTCCCACCAGGATCGGTTACGGTTAGGGCGGGTGGTCAAATATTAAAAGAGGGCACGGATTATATTGTAGATTATGGATCGGGTACTGTGCGTATTATTAATCCGGGCATTTTAAGTTCAAATATTCCAGTAAATGTTTCTTTTGAAAATAATATTGGCTTTGGATTTCAAGAAAGAGGATTTAGGGCATTAAGGTTAGATTATGTAGCAAGTAAAGATTTTAATTTTGGATTTTCAACGCAAAGACTAAGTGAACGCCCTTTTTTCACCAAAACAAATTTTGGTTCAGATCCTATTAAAAATGCAATGTATGGGTTTGACTTTAATTATAGGGCTGAACTACCATCGGTAACAAATCTTTTAAATAAGTTGCCATTTTATAAAACAAAGGCAAAGTCCTATATCACTGCAAATGGAGAAGCAGCCTATTTACAACCAGGTCATGCACAACAAATTGGTAAAGGGGGATCGGGACTTGTATACCTAGATGATTTTGAAGCAACCAGAACAGATATAGATTTGCGTTTTCCATTTACGGCTTGGGCATTGGCGTCAACGCCAATGGATAAGTTTGTGGAAGGGAATTTGTCTAACAATATTGATTACAATAAAAATAGAGCAAGAATTGCATGGTATACTATTGAGCCAACCTTGCAGGATCCGAATAGCCCAAATAATCCAATGAATAATAATAAGGCATTGATTAGCGACCCAAGGGTAAGGCAGGTTTTTACAAATGAATTGTTTCCTAATAAAACAACAAATTTAACCGATGTTCAACTGCCTACTTTTGACTTGACATACTACCCAAAGGATCGTGGACCCTATAATTATAATTATAAAGATTTAGACAATGCGGGTAAGCATAAAAATCCAAGCGATAAGTGGGGTGGTATCATGCGAGCACTGGATCAAACAGATTTCGAAACAAGTATTATTGAGTATGTTGAATTTTGGGTACAAGATCCATTTATTAAATCTCCAGCAAGTAAAGGTAAATTGGTATTAAACTTGGGAAATGTGAGTGAGGATATTTTAAGAGATGGTAGACGTTTTTATGAAAATGGAATGCCAACGCCAACAATACCTGCGCAAATTGATAGTTCTGTTTGGGGAAAAGTGCCTATTAATCCAATTCAAGTGACCAATGCTTTTAGTAACAATGCGGAAGATAGAAAATTTCAGGATGTGGGCATAGATGGGATGAATGATGAAGAAGAAAAAATCAAACGCGCTAGTGTAATTGGTCAAATAACCAACGCAGTTGTTGCGCAACAATTCACAAAAGATCCTTCTGCAGATAATTATGTTTGGTATAGAGACGCGCAATATGATGCTGCCGGTGTAGGTATATTAGGTAGATACAAATATTTTAATAATCCGCAGGGTAATTCTGCCATTGCAGGAACGAGTCAATTTAGCAGCGCTTCAACGCTGCTCCCAGACAATGAAGATTTAAATAGAGATAATACGTTAAATGAATCGGAAGCTTATTTTGAATATGAAATCCCAATGCAAAAAAATAGCATGGGAGTAGGTGTTACAAAATATGTAACCGATAGTAAAACCGTAACCGTGAATTTGGCAGATGGTTCCAAAAGTATTGAAAATTGGTATTTATTTAGGGTGCCTGTAAAATCTTATTCTAATGTAGTGGGAGGGATAAAGGATTTCAAATCTATTCGTTTTGTAAGAATGTACATGACGGAATTTGAAGATTCTATTACTTTGCGTTTTGCAAAATTAAGTTTGGTGCGTAATCAGTGGAGACAATATATGTATGATGTTGATTCTACAGGTAATTACACACCTCTCCCGGCAAGTAATACCCTTGTAAATACATTGGCGGTAAGTATTGAAGAAAATGGAAGTAGGGCGCCTGTAAATTATATTATTCCACCAGGTATTGAACGCGTTCAGTTATTAAGTAACAATGGAGTAAACTTGTTACAAAATGAACAATCCTTAAGTGTGCAGATACGAAATTTTGAAAAGGGTAAATCTCCTAGAGGTGTTTTCAAAACAATGAATGTGGATATAAGAAGGTACGGCAAGCTATCCATGTTCTTACATGCTGAAAATAAATCCAATATCACACAAGTGGAGAAAGGCGCCATTACAGCTGTGATTAGAATAGGACAAGATTTTCAAAATAACTATTATGAAGTAAGAATACCGCTCACTACAACCAAGCAAAAAATATATGCTAATGCTGAATCTAATTTAGTTTGGCCTATGGAGAATGAATTAAATTTAAGTTTAATTGACTTGGTTAATTTAAAGTTAGAACGCGATAAACAACAATATACTTTTACTTCAAAGTTTTCAAAAAAACAAGTAGGTGCTTACCCAAACAACATTCAAACCTATTCTGTAATGGGTAATCCAAATTTAGGTGAAGTGCGCGGGGTGTTAATTTCATTCGAAAATACAAGCACGCAACAACAAATTGATGCCGAAATGTGGATTAATGAAATGCGCTTGTCAAACTTAGATGAAAGTGGTTCCTGGGCAGCATTAGGAAGAATGGACTTAGTGATGGCCGATTTAGGAACCATCGCGGTATCTGTTAATAATAGAACTGCTGGCTTTGGAACCATTGAACAAAACATGAATCAGAGAGCAAAGACCGGATTAACACAAGTTGATGTCGCCACCAATATTGATGCAGGTAAATTATTACCTAAGCAAACTCGTTTATCATTGCCTGTTTTTGCAAGTATTAATAAATCTATAGAAGCGCCATTGTTTGATCCATTTGATAAAGATGTATTGTATCAAGATAAATTAAATAATTTATCAGGTGCAAAAAAGGATTCTGTAAGAAATGCTTCTACGGACCAGACTACTATTAAAACGCTAAACTTTACCAATGTTAGGTTTATGCCAGGTCAAAAAACTTCGCTCATTAGTTTAAGTAATTTAGATTTCAGTTATTCTTATTCTCAGTTGGTTCAAACCAGTCCATTAATTGAAGCAAATAAATTAACCAAACAACGGGGGGCCTTTGGGTATACATATAATAACAATGGCAAGTCTATTGAGCCATTTAGAAATATATTGAAAAATGCATCTCCTTGGTTTGCATGGGCTAGAGATATAAATGTAAATCCTGCGCCAAGTTTAATTAGTTTTAGAACGGTACTAGATAGACAATATGGAGAATTTACCCCTAGGGTAGTGAGCTCCTATGATGGTACAACCGAGAAAGTAGAAACTACCTATAATAAGTATTTTACCATGGTAAGGTTATTTAATTTGCGTTGGCCATTATCTAGATCATTGAATTTGGATTTTAATGCAACGATGAATTCTAGAATTGATGAACCTGATGGTCCCATAAATACGCAAGCCAAAAGAGACTCTATCAATAGAATGTTGTTGGGTGGTGGTCGTAATACTTTATACAATCAAAGATTCACATTAAGATATGATTTGCCTACCAGTAAATTTCCATTAACCAATTGGATTAATTCAAGTTATAACTTTGCTACTAATTACAATTGGATAGGTGCAAGCAGGTTGGCGCAAACCTTGGGCAACACCATTGAAAATACGATGTCCCAACAAATTTCAGCACAATTTAATTTTTTAAGTTTTTATAGCAAGTCAAAGTACATAAACGCCGCATTAAATAACAGCTATAATAGTGGACGTCAAAATCTTAATAATCCTTTAGAAACAAAATTGTTAATGACCAAGGAGGAGGCTTTAGCTGGCAAAGTTGGTAAAGAGCGGGTTAATGCATTGAAAAAATGGAAAGAAGATAAACGAAATGAAAAAATTGCACAAAGGATATTAAAACAAAACGAACCCATTAATGTTCCAAGTAGTGTAAAATCTATTGCACGTTTTTTAACCATGATGCAAACTGCAAATATTGATTATGCGGAAAATTTTAACAGCAGGTTGCCAGGATTTATGTCGGGTGTGCAGTTTGTAGATAAATCATTTACAGGGCTATCCCCAAATATTGATTATATGTTTGGAAGGCAACCCGATACAGCTTGGTTGAACGGGCAAGCGCTAAAAGGAAATTTGACAAAGGACCCCGCATTTAATATGCTGTTTAGACAAACATTTGATCAAAAATTATCGGCAAGAATAATGCTAGAACCAGTAAAGTCCTTAATCATAGACGTAAATTTTAATAAAACCTTTTCAAAAGAATATTCAGAACTATACAAGGATACTAGTTATAATTTCTCAGGTACTAAAACACATGCCAATCCATTTTCTGCTGGTGGTTTTAATATTAGCTATATGGCGTTGAATACTTTTTTTGAAACCCATGATCCAAATGTTATTTCATTGCAGTTTAAAGCATTCCAAAACTATAGAACCATTATTTCTCAACGTTTAGGTGCAGGGAATGTAGATGCTTCGGGGTATACTTTGGGTTATGGAAGGTATGCGCAGGATGTTTTAATTCCTGCATTTATAGCCGCATATACTGGGCAGGATCCTAAAAAGGTTTCATTGATTAATCAAAACAATGGGAATATTAGATCCAATCCATTTGGGGGTATGCTTCCAAAACCAAATTGGAATATTATGTATACCGGGCTTTCAAAACTTCCGGGCTTGTCTGAATATTTTACAAATATCACGCTTACCAATGGGTACAATGGTAGCTTGGCAATGAATAGCTTTACCAGTTCATTAAATTTTGCTGACGATCCAATGAGAAGAGGCACACCAACTTTTTTAGATCCCATTAGCAAAAATTATATTCCATACTTCTTAATTCCCAATGTTACTATTAGTGAACGCATGGAGCCATTGATTGGTATTAATATAACGACAGTGAACCAATGGTCCATGCGCTTTGAGTATAAGAAAAGTAGAATGTTGTCTTTAAGTTTAGTGGATTATCAATTAAGTGAAAATAATAGTAAAGAATGGATAGTAGGTGCAAGTTGGAGAAAAAAGGGCTTAAGACTTCCTTTTAAAATTCCTGGTTTGAGTAATAGCAAACTTAATAATGACTTGACCTTCCGTTTTGATATGTCCATGCGAGATGTTTACAATAGTAATAGTAGATTGGATCAAACCAATGCATACGGCACGGGTGGTCAAAAAGAAATTACTTTGCAACCTTCTATTGACTATGTATTAAATAGCAAAATAAATTTAAGGTTCTTCTTTGATCAAAGAAGGGCCACACCCTATATTTCCTCTTCACCACCTATTGTAAATACCAGGGCGGGAGTGAATGTTAGAATTGCTTTGTAAAAGCCCACTTAATCATGGTCTTCCAATTTACTTTTTTGCCATACATTAATATGCCGGTTCTATAAATTTTACCGCTTAGCCAAGTAGTGAATAAGAATCCGCCAATTAGTAACGACATACTAAGTGCTAACTCCCAGTAAGTAACAGCACTTGGCACTCCATACGCAACCCTTGCCATCATTACCATAGGGGAACTTAAAGGAATCATGCTTGCCCAAAATGCCAAAGGGGTATTTGGATTTTGAGTAACCATATTGGTAATTAAATAGGAAATGATAATAGGCATGGTAATAGGGAATACTAAGCTTTGGGCATCCTGTGGATCTTCGTTAACAACGCTACCCACCGCAGCGAACAATGCGGAATAAAATAAATAACCTCCTAAGAAATAAAATACAAAGCAACCAATAATTAAAGGCCAGTTGGCTGTAGAAATGGTATGTTGCATATTGTAAATGCGCATGGCAGTTTCACTGGCTTGTCCCATACCCGCTGCGCCCATTTGACCATTGGATTGTTGTAAAGTAGTGACTTGGTTTTGTATATCAGTAGGAAGAAAGTGCATGCCAAAACTAGTAAGACTAGTTATTAAAATAATCCAAAGTGCAAATTGGGTTAAACCTACGGCTCCTATACCTATAATTTTACCAAGCATTAACTCAAAAGGTTTTACACTGCTAATAATTACTTCGGCTATACGATTTGTTTTTTCCTCCATCACGCCCCGCATTACCATGGTGCCATATATAAAAAGAGTTAGGTAAATTAAAAATCCGCTAGCATAACCTATGCCCATGGCAAGCCCTGCGTTACTTTCTTTGCTTGCGTTTCCTTTGTCTTCATAAGCTTTTAGCTCGGCATATTGCGAAGCTTTATGAATAGAGTCCAACACATTTTGACGAATGCCTGCTTCCTGTAACATTTGATCCTCAATAGCACTGTTAATTTTTTCGCTAATACTGTTTTGCATCATCAGACCCATTGATTTTTTGGATCTTAATATGTAATTACTTTTTTGTTTACTATCAAATTTTGGAAGGATTAAAATATCGGTATATCCCTTGCTTCCATAGTTAGTAGTATCCACATTGTCCGGAAATTCAAAATCAATTTGACTGGTATTTTTTAAAGATGTTTTTATATAACCGTTTGGGTCAATGACAGCAATTTTGCGATGTTCTGTTCCTTTTGTTGAAAGGTAGGCACTTCCAAAAATGAGACCAATAATTAATAAGGGCATTAAAAAAGTAACCAGTAAAAAACGCTTGTTTTTAACCCTTGTTGTGTATTCCCTTTGTATAATGAGCCAAATTTTATGCATAAAATAAGTTTGTTAGTTAGCTGTTTTGAAATGCCCTAGTGGTAGCATGTGTGCTTTCCACCAGTTTAATGAAAATGTCATTTAAAGAAGGCAATAATTCATTGTAAGAAACAATCTCATGTTTATTTTCAATAAAATGACTTAACACTTGATTGGAGTCGTGCCCCTCATTTATTTTCACATAAACTTTATTGTTTTCTTTTCTGATAATTGTATAAATGGGGTTGTCAATAATATTTTCCAAATGCTTTGTTTCAATGGCAAAAATGTTTTCTTTAAACATTTGTTTTACCTCTGCCACACTGCCATCTAATATTTTTTTTCCAAGATTTACGAGTACAATGTGGTCACAGATTTCTTCCACTTGTTCCATTCGGTGTGTGCTAAATATAATGGTAGCTCCTTTTTTAGCCAATCCATAAATTTCATCTTTAATTAGGTTGGCATTTAATGGATCCAGCCCACTAAAGGGTTCGTCTAGGATAATTAATTTTGGTTCGTGTAATACAGTAATTACAAATTGAAGCTTCTGACTCATTCCTTTACTTAGGTCTTCTACTTTTTTATTCCACCAGCTTTCCATTTCTAATTTCTTAAACCAGTACACAATTCTTTCAGTGGCTTCTGCTTTAGAAAGGCCTTTTAATTGCGCTAAGTAAAGTGCTTGTTCCCCAATTTTCATTTTCTTATACATCCCTCTTTCTTCGGGCATGTACCCAATTTTGGCAATGTCTTCACTTGGTTTAAAGGGTTGTCCGTCTAATATAATTTGACCCTCGTCTGGGTAAAAAATTCCAGTAATCATTCTAAGCAGGGTTGTTTTCCCAGCTCCATTGGGCCCTAGTAGTCCAAAAATGCTGCCTTTTTGAATGTCAAAGGAAATATCATCTACCGCTTTTTGCGTTGCGTAATATTTCTTTAAATGTTGTAAACTTAAAATGGTATCCATATTGGAAATTTATCCTCAAAGATAAATCTTAATTAGCTTGATGTAAGCCTCAATTTATAAAGGCGGTATTTACAGGAAGAGTGGTGCAAAAAATGAATAATAGGTTATCTTCACTCAAATTTAGCATATGTTCAAGAAGCATTTATACCTTAATCTAATTTTAGTGGTTGCATTGATTGGCTTGAGTAGTTGGGGATTTTTGGTGCACAAAACAGTAAATCAAATTGCTATTTATAATTTACCAGCACCCTTACAAAGTTTTTTTTATGAAAATAGGGAGTATATGGTAGAAAATGCGCCTAGGCCAGATAATAGAAAAAGGTTTGATAAAACCGAGGACACAAAGCATTTTATCAATATTGAGGAGTTTGGCCCCAATGCCATTAATGACATGCCATTGGATTGGGAATTAGCCGTGAAAAAATACACGGTAGATAGTTTAAAAAAGCATGGCTGGGGTCCATACAATATCATCATGCAATTGGATAAATTGACCAATGCCTTTAAGTCCCAAAACAAAGACAGTATATTATATTATGCTGCGGATTTAGGCCATTATATAGGAGATATGCATGTGCCTTTACATACTACCTCAAACTACGATGGCCAACTAACAGGACAAAAAGGTTTACATAGTTTATGGGAGTCCTATATTCCGGAGCTTTCTTTGGGTCAATACGATTTGTATAATAAGCATACTGCTGTTTACTTGAAAAATCCTGCAGCCGCAGTTTGGAAGGATATTCGTTCAGCCTATGCCTTGTTGCCTGAAATTTTTGCAAAGGAGGAAGCTTTAACGCATAAATTTACCCAGGAGACCAAATACAAAACACAAATGCGCTATGGAAAAGAGGCAAAAGTGTATACAAAGGAATTTGCAAAGGAATATGCCATTGAGCTTGGCCCTACCATTAATAAGCAGTTGATTGCTTCGGCAAATATGCTTACCGATTTCATTTATACAGCATGGGTAAACGCAGGAAAGCCGGATTTAGGCACTACCAGAGGGTTGTCTCAAGAGCTGGATGAAGAATTAAAAGCATATAAGTCTAATGAATTGATAAAGAATGGTTTATTGCTATCTAAAAAAGCTAAAACCAAAGAAGAAGACTAGTGCTAAAATTATTGTTATTTTAATTGTGCAGCAATGGCAACTGCTAGTTTTTGGCCATCCATGGCAGCACTTACAATACCTCCTGCATAACCCGCCCCTTCACCACAAGGGTATAAATTTTTCACTTGAGGATGCTGAAAACTATCTGCATCCCTTGGGATCCTCACAGGAGAGGAGGTCCTACTTTCCGTTGCCACCACTATCGCATCATTGGTATAATAACCCTTCATCTTTTTGCCAAAAGCTTTGAATCCTTCTTGTAAAGTATGGTGCACAAAGCCAGGTAAAATGGCATCCATCTGGGCCGCGTGAAGCCCGGGTAGGTAACTTGCATCTGGTAAATTGGAGGATATTTTATGGGTGCAAAAATCTACTAGCCTTGCAGCGGGCGCCACTTGCTTACCACCACCCATTTCAAAAGCTATTTTTTCTACATATTGCTGAAAATCAAGCAATAATAATGGGTTATACGAATTTAAATTTGAATTTAATTTTGAACTACTTTTGGGTAATTTGGTCAAAAATTCGGCAGCGGTAGCAAGGTCAATTTGCACTACCATACCGCTATTTGCATAAGGATTATCTCTTTTGCTAGGGCTCCATCCATTTACTACAATTTCTCCTGGTGCGGTAGCAGCTGGCGCAATAATTCCACCGGGGCACATACAAAAACTAAACACCCCACGGTCAACAACTTGCTCCACCAAACTATAGGAAGCAGGAGGTAGGTTGGGGCCTCTAAGCGCACAATGATATTGGATACCATCTATGATGGATTGAGGATGTTCCACCCGAACACCAAGGGCAAATGGTTTAGCTTCAATTAAAATACCCTTGTTGTTTAAAAGGGTAAAAATATCTCGGGCCGAATGACCAGTTGCTAGAATTAAGGCATTGGTTAAGAAGCGATCTCCGTCTTGGGTTATGGTTTCTTTAATTTGGCCTTGCTCAATTACCAGGTCCACTAATTTTTTATCAAATAAAACCTTACCGCCACTAAGCTCAATTTGTTCCCTCATGGCGGTAATTATATGTGGTAATTTATTGGTGCCAATATGGGGGTGGGCTTCATATAAGATGCGTTCATCGGCGCCAAACTGATAAAACAGTCTTAGGATTTTGTCAATGCTTCCTCGCTTATTGCTTCGCGTATATAATTTACCATCGCTATAAGTGCCTGCTCCACCTTCCCCAAAGCAATAATTGCTTTCTGGATTCACAATACCTTCTTTGTTTAATTTGGCTAAATCACGACGTCGTGCACGTACATCTTTACCTCTTTCTAACACAATAGGCCTAAGTCCTAATTGAATGCATTCTAGGGCAGCAAATAAACCTGCCGGACCTGCTCCAATAATGATCACTTCTTTTGCATGAATTGGTAGGTTTGGAAACTCAATTTTATCGTCAAAACGATTGCTTGGAGATTCATTTACAAATACTAAAAGTGTAAGGTTTATCCAAACCTGTTGGCGGCTTCGGGCGTCAATGGATTGTTTGAGTATATGATAGCCTGAAATACTGGTTTGGTCTTGCCCAATGGCGTGAGCCAAAATTGTAATGAGGAGGGAAGCATTGGCTGCTTCCTCGGGTTTCACACGAAGTTGAATGGTCTTTTGCATGGGTTAGGTGTTTATCCTAAAAAAATGCCTGCTCACTTTTTCGGAGCTTAAATTTTTAATTAAAACGGAAGATCGTCTCCTGATTCGCCCGGAGGCATATCAAAATAAGTATTTTCAGTAGGGGCAGTATCGCCGCCTAAAGAAACCGCTTCCATACGCCAAGCATCCAAGTTGGTAATATAGTTGTCTTTGCCGTCCTTATTCCATTTCGACCCCTTGATATTAAATAACACTTTAACGGTGTCTCCAAGGTTAAAACGATCAGGCATGGTAGTTCTATCTTGAACACATTGAAATTTTACGTAATTGGTTATGATCTTACCATTGATATCGTCTGACTTTTCAATCACAAATTCTCTTGTTTTGAAAGTCTCTTTTCTTTGTACGGTTTCGTATTTGGCAATTAATTTACCGGTTAATTCGTAGCTCATAGTTATAATTAAGTGCATAAAGGTAGGGTAAAAGCGCAATACAATGGGCCAAATGCTCAAAAGCAAATAGGCATTCGTTTTTGGTATAAAAAAAATACTGAAAAAAAAGTGGATAAAGTCCCTTTTTATTAGAAATTACTTTATCTTGAACGCCTGATAAATAATCGAAAAAGTAATTAAAACGAATGTTTTTGGGACATGTAAAAAAAACCAAATAAAAAAGTTTTTTTTTCAACAATTGTTTTGAATATTCGCATTCTGATTAACAATTCGATGGTATCAGGCAAGGATAGAATAATCTTA
>CANHIR010000008.1 GCA_947461015.1 Bacteroidota bacterium
ATTCCAGAAGTTGGTGGCATTCCATATTCTAAAGCTCTTAAAAAGTCATGATCAATAAACATGGCTTCATCATCTCCTCTTTCCATGAGTGCTAATTGATCTTCAAAACGCTTGCGTTGATCAATTGGGTCATTTAATTCAGAATAAGCATTGGCTAATTCTTTGCCATTGACCATTAATTCAAAACGCTCTACCAAACCTTCAATGGTTCTGTGTTTTTTAGTCAAGGGGCTCATTTCCACCGGATAATCAATAATGAAAGTAGGTTGCGTATAGGTATGCTCACTAGTAGCTCCAAAAATTTCGTCAATTAATTTTCCTTTTCCAATGGTTGGTGCAACATCAATCTTTAAAGTCTTACACACTTCTCTTAAACCCGCCTCATCCATACCGCTAATATCAATGCCCGTATTTTCTTTAATGGCATCCATAATGCTTACACGACGATACGGTGCTTTAAAGTCAATGGTTTTGTCACCAACCGATAATACAGTGGTACCATGTAATGTCAAAGCAATTTTTTCAAACAACTGCTCTGTAATTTCCATCATCCAGAAATAATCTTTGTAAGCAGTATACCATTCTAAAACGGTAAACTCTGGATTATGTGTACGATCCATTCCTTCGTTACGGAAATTGCGGCTAAACTCATATACCCAATCAAATCCACCAACAATTAATCGCTTTAGGTACAATTCATTTGCAATACGCAAATAGAAAGGCACGTCTAGCGCATTGTGATGCGTAATAAAAGGTCTTGCAGCAGCACCACCTGGAATGGCTTGTAATACCGGCGTATCAACTTCTAATGCGCCACGTGTATTTAAAAACTCACGAATGGTATTCATTAACACCGTACGCTTCGCAAATGTTTCTTTTACATCTGGATTGATAATTAAATCGGCATAACGTTGGCGATACCTGAATTCTGGATCGGTTACCGCGTCAAATGTATTTCCTTCCTCGTCTCTTTTTACAACCGGCAATGGCTTTAAGGATTTTGCCAATAAAGTAACCGTACTAGCGTGTAAAGAGGTTTCGCCTGTTTTAGTGATAAACACATACCCTGTTGCACCAATAATATCGCCTAGGTCCATTCCATTTTTTGTAAGCACCTCCCAATAGGTCTTGTCCTCGTCTGGGCAAATCTCGTCTCTCTTTATATATAGTTGGAAAATGCCGTCGTTATCCTGAATTTTCACAAATAACACTTTACCCTTGTCATTCACACTCATAATTCTTCCTGCAACACAAACCGAAGCGTAGTTGTCCTTGTTTTCATCGGAGAAGTTTTGTTTTATCTCGGCTGAATAGTGAGAAACAGGATATAATGGAGCTGGGTAAGGATTGATGCCAGCCGCTTCTAAATTTTGTAATTTTTCTCGTCTAATAATCTCTTGTTCTGATAAATCTTGACTCATTGATATATTTTAATACCGCAAAAGTAAAACTTAACGAGCAATTAGCGAAAGAAGCCTGCTTTTACTTCTTGTTCGGTTAAAGAAACTAAGTCACCCGGCTGCATTTTATCTATGGTGTAATACCCCATTTGAGCTCTTATTAATCTCAACACCGGGAATCCAACAGCCGCAAACATTTTACGCACCTGTCTATTTTTCCCTTCGGTAAGTTGTATAGATGCCCAGGTGGCTGGAATTGATTTTCTAAATCGAATAGGGGGATTTCGGTCCGGTACAGAAAGCGTGTCGGGTAATAAGTTAACGATGGCCGGCTTGGTTTTATATTGTTTGCCATCTATATTAATAGTAACCCCCTTTGATAATGTATTTGCTGCTGCTTGTGTAATAGCACCATCTACCTGCACCCAATAGGTACGTTGATGTTCAAAACTAGGATGTAATAATTGGTGATTGACACTTGTATCATTGGTTAATAATAATAACCCCTCGCTATCAAAATCTAATCTGCCTACTGGATAAACATCCTTTTCTACTTCCATAATATCTTTCAAACAAGGTTTCCCATCGGGTGAAGTGAATTGCGAAAGCACTTGAAAAGGTTTGTATAATAAGTAATATTGCATTAAGTAAACTTGTCTAAAAAAACAAAGTCCCACTGATGTGGGACCTCGTATATAGATGGGTTAGTAAGTACGGGAATTGAATTCCCATCACAATATTAAATATACTTTATCCTAATTCAAAAATTTTTTTAAACAAATTTTTTGGGGTTATCCACAATAAGGGCAAATAAGTACTATGAATAAATTTAATTTTTATGAGCAGTTTTATGCTTCATGAAAAAAAATTTACTTTATATTATTTTTTTCAATCAGCTGAAAGTATTGTAAACAAAGGGTTTTATCGTATTGCATATTTAATGAAATATGATTGTATAAATAAATTTTACAGTTGTTTGCACTGTTTTTATTTAACAATTTTAGCCAGAAAAATAGGAAAAAATATTTTTTACAAAAAAGCCTCGTTACCTTTGATTTAGGCCAAAAAACACAAATATGAAGCTAATCGCACCCGTTTCCATTAAATGGTTATCCGAATTAATAGGAGCAGCAATTGTTGGAAACGATCAAATAGAAATTACCGGCGTGAATGAAATTCATCAGGTAGAAAAAGGGGATGTGGTGTTTGTTGATCATCCAAAATATTATGATACCTGTTTAAATAGTGCAGCAACTTGTATTATTATTAATAATAAAGACGTGGTCATTCCAAGCGGAAAAGCTTTATTGTATTGTAATGATCCTTTTGAAGCTTATTTAACTATTGTAAAGCATTTTAAACCATTAACCGTTAGTACAGATGCCATTAGCAAGGATCTTATTATTGGAGAAGGCACGGTAATTATGCCCAATGTTTTTATTGGGAACAATGTACGCATTGGAAAAAATTGCATCATTTATCCAGGGGTAACTATTTTAGCAGACACCCTTATTGGCGATGAAGTAATTATTCAATCCAATACGGTGATTGGAGGAGATGCCTTTTATTATAACACCAAGAAAAATAGACCTGCTTGGTATAAAAAAATGTTGAGTTGTGGCAGAGTGGTATTAGAAGATAAGGTGGAGATTGGTTGTGGATGTACTATAGATAGAGGTGTTAGTGGAGATACGAAAATAGGAATGGGCACCAAGATTGACAATATGGTGCATATTGGGCATGATACGCAAACGGCTGAAAATTGTTTAATTGCTGCACAGGTAGGCATTGCTGGTGGCGTGAAATTGGAGGCAGGCGTTACTTTATGGGGACAGGTTGGCGTTGGAAAGACCCTCACTATTGGTGAAAACGCAGTGGTGTTAGCCCAAGCAGGTGTGCCAAGCTCTATAAAAGGCAATAAAGTATATATGGGATTTCCTGCTGAGGATGCAAGTATTAAACGTAGAGAGTATGTTTGGATTAAACGCATTCCTGAGTTATGGAAAAAGGTAATGCAGGATAAACAACCTTAATTCAAATTATGAAGCGCTTTTAATTCAGCACAAGTCCTGTGAATGGTTTGCTCCATTGTTCTATATTTAAATGACGGGAAAGCTTTTAAAAACTTGTTATTATCAAAGTGCACGTAAGCTTGCGCTGTTTTAGCTGTTTCCTTAGTTATTAATGGAGTTTTACCAGTAAAGAAAGCTTTTACCGCCTCTAACCTCCAAACAATCTCAGTTAAAAAAGGGGTGACTTTTTTATATGGTGGACGTTTATTAAAAGCCTTTGCAATACGGGTAAAAATTTCTTGGTATGGCAAATTTGCACCACTAATAATATAGCGTTGTCCTTGAACATCGCTATTCATTAATATTTGCATCGTATCAATCACATCCATTACGTCTACAAAGCCACTTACTCCTTTTGTATACCATGGAAATTCATCATAGGCCGATTTAAATATTTCCGAAGATCCCTTATGCCAGTCTCCGGCTCCTAATATGATAACCGGATTTACAATTGCCACATGTAAGCCTTCACCCATTCCTCTCCACACTTCCATCTCCGCTAAATATTTTGATTTGCCGTAAATACTATTGCTTGTTTCGGGCGTCCAATTCATGGTTTCATTCACTAGTCCATCCTCTCTAATTCTACCTAACGCGGCTACCGAACTTACATAAACTAATTTTTCAATGGCCTGTTCAAGACATGCATTCACTACATTTGCGGTTCCTTCCACATTCGCCTGTAACATAGCAGCAGCATGCTTTGGAGAGAAAGAAACAATCGCAGCACAATGATATACTTGGGTAATGCCTTGTAGTACTTCGTTCAAAATGTTTACATCTAAAATGTCGCCTTGTACCCAATTCACTTTTTCAGCATGCTTAAAAACGGGGATATTTTTTCGATACAACGCACGTACTTGCAAACCCTTTTCTACTAAGGAAGAAATTAAATGCGATCCAACTAAACCACTTGCACCCGTTACAAAAATCATATCATTATTCTTTTATGAGCAATGCAATATCTCTTTTTAATTCTTGCACTTCTACCAATTTTAAACCATCGTAAATTTTACCACGCAGTTTCCCATTTTTATCAATTAAAGCAAAAAATTGTGTATGGATAAATTGATCCGATATTGATTTAACATTGTTTTTTGGATCATCTAATTTATAAGAAGCTCTTGCTGCTAAATACAATGCTTCTTTGGAGCCCGTTAAAAAAATCCACTTCTTCGTATCTACTTGTAAGGAGTCAGCATATCTTTTTAGTACAGGTACCGAATCGGTTTCTGGATTACAAGTGTGCGATAATATTTGAAAGTCGGGCTGGTCTTTATATTGCAAGTACACGTCTTTCAAATTGGTATTCAATTTTGGACAAATACCTTTGCAGGTGGTAAAAAAGTATTCTACTACAGTTACCTTACCTAGCAAACTTGCTTCTGTAAGCTTTTGACCATCTTGATTGATAAAATTAAAGGGTTGTACAACACCTAGGGTAGGTATTTTAACTTTCCAGTTATCTGTTCCCACAAAAGTGAAAAAAAGAAATCCTCCCAATAAAATGGTAAAAAATACAACGTAAACAACCAGCTTCTTAGACATATATATTAATTTAAGTAGGGGGATACCCTTTGCTTACATAAAGGTAATATTATTTTAGTTGCCCTATCTTTGCAATATGTTTAAAAAATGGAATTGGGATGCAATAGGGATTGGGGCTTCTTTGGCATGCGCTATTCATTGTGCATTATTGCCCTTATTTTTTAGCTCATTGCCTTTGCTAGGCATTAATATATTGCACAATTTTCAATTTGAATTGGGTATGATATTATTGTCATTCGCTATTGGTGCATATTCTTTATACCATGGCTATAAAAAACACCATCACTCTTTTAAACCCATTATATTATTTAGTATTGGCATAGCAGTTATGTTAAGTAGAATTGCATTTAGAGAAATTGAATTATACTTGTTATTTCCTGCAGCATTTTTTATTATTATCGCTCACATAAACAACCACAATAGTTGTAGAATGCACAATCATGCGCACGCAGACGACTGTGATCATTAGCTTTTATAAAGGGTGGGTTAAGCGAAGATATAACTCATAGATCCATCCTTCTCGTCCTTTAGTTGAATACCCATAGCAGTTAATTGATTTCTAATCTTATCGCTGGTTGCAAAATCTTTTCTTGTTTTTGCGTCCTTGCGAATTTCAATTAATAACTCAATAACGCCTTTTAATTGTGCTAAGTTGGCGCCTGCTTCTACTTTGATACCTAAAATATTTTCAATAAATAATGTCAATTCGCTTTGTACATACATCCAAGTATCGCCACTTACCGCATCTGCTGCAATATGCTTATCCTTTAAGGAATTAATACTTGGTAACATTTCAAACATATTAGCGACTACTTTTGCAGTATTGATATCGTCATCCATGAATTCCGTAAGTTCAGTGGCCCATTTTTTTAATTGTATGTCCAAAGCACTATCAGTAGCAATAGCTCCTGGGGTAAAGCTTTGTGCCTTTAGCCATTCATACCCTTCCATTAAACGTTTTAATGCTTTTTCAGATGCCTGTAAAGCTTCATTGCTAAAATCTAAGGTACCGCGGTACTGACTTTGTAAGATAAAAAAGCGAACGGTCATAGGCCCATAAGCTTGTGTAAGTTCATGGTGATTGCCTGTAAACAATTCACTTAACTTAATGACATTATTATAGCTCTTGCCCATTTTACGGCCGTTAATGGTAATCATATTATTATGCATCCAATAACGCGCAGGAATTTCATGATTACAAACATTGCTTTGTGCAATTTCACATTCATGATGTGGAAATTGTAAGTCCATACCCCCACCATGTATATCAAAACGTTTTCCTAAATATTTAGTAGCCATTGCAGAGCACTCTATATGCCAGCCCGGAAAACCTTCTCCCCATGGGCTTTGCCAACGCATGATGTGTTCAACCGGTGCTTTTTTCCATAATGCAAAGTCCACTTTATTTTTCTTCTCTTCCTGATTTTCTAGTTCTCTTGTGGTATCAAGTTGCTCTTCCAAATTTCGCCCACTTAATATACCATAGGGTTGATTCTTTTTTGAATAGTCTATGTTGTATTTTACTACATCAAAATAAACAGAACCATTGCTTTCATATGCATAGCCGTCTTTAATGATGGTTTTAATCATCTCAATTTGCTCAACAATATGACCCGTTGCGGTGGGCTCAATGCTTGGTGGTAAATTATTAAATTGCTCCATAGCCCAGTGGTATAAGTGCGTATACTTTTGAACAAGCTCCATGGGCTCTAACTTTTCTAGAATGGCCTTTGAGGCAATTTTATCTTCGGCTTGCTTACCCTCTTCTTCAAAATGTCCGGCATCGGTAATATTGCGAACATAACGCACTTTGTAACCCTTTTGTAATAAGTAACGGAACACTACATCAAAGGTGATAAAGGGTCGAGCATGGCCTAAATGGCTTTCTCCACTTACGGTTGGTCCACAAACATACATACCCACATAAGGTGCATTAATAGGTTCGAAAACTTCTTTTTGTCGTGTTAGGGAGTTGTATATTTTAAGTGCCATAGTGTGGCACAAAGATATTTTATTTTAATTAACCGGTTATTGTTTTTTTAACACCAGATCGGCCATAATCATGTTATGGTCGCTTAAGTTCTCGTCGGTTTGTTCCCAGGATTTTACTTCCCATTTATTATTTGCTAAAATGTAGTCAATTCTGAGTATGGGAGAAAGGCCTTGATAGGTTGCGCCAAAACCAAACCCCTTGGCTAAGAATGCGTCTTGCCAACCCTTCGTTATTTTTTGATAAGTATATGAATTGGGGACGTCATTGAAATCACCTGTTACAATAGTAGGATAGGGACTTTCATTTATTTGCCTTTCTACCATTGCGGCCTGTACTGCTCTTTCTGTAAAGGCTTGTTTCATTTTTTGCAATACACCCATCTTGTTTTTTGAAGCATCATCAATTGCATCAAAATCTTTTTGCTTAAACTTATAGGAAGCCAAATGTGTGGTATACACCCTTATGGTATCGTTGCCTTTTAAAATAGTTGCAGCTATTAAACTTTCTTTATTTTGATATCCATATCGTTGTACATCAATTATTTTGTGTTTAGAATAAATGATACACCCAGAGAAGTAAGAAAGCTGCTCTGTTTGATAGTCTTTGGAAAAATAGGAATAGGGATATTTTTTATTAAAATACTGCGCATGATTGGCAATATCACCGGGTCTCTCGTTGGTATTGTATTCTTGCATACAAATGATATCTGGATTCCACTTTTGTATTGAATAGGCAATTTCTTGTGTGCGTAATTTTGTAGTTGAGCTATTGGTTTGTACTCCATTAAATCCCCTAACATTCCAACTTATTACCCTTAGCACATTGTCATTCTTTGTTTTGGGAAAAGAGGTGCCTATATTCCAAGCAAATAATACATAAATAAAATTCCAGGCAATAATTAAGGTGAGCAATGGAATTAGTGAAAGTAGCGGTTTAATGACCAACCAAAAAAACAGAAGAAAAACCTGAATAAGTAATAAATAAGGAATGATGATTCCTAAAAAACCATTTACCCAAATGAGGGTATTAGGTGAAAAAAAAAGAGGATAAAGTATTAAAACAGAAATGACTGCATTTAATATGATCATTGTTTTTTTTCCAACCAATCTGAAGAACGATTTTTTTACCATTAATTTTTGGGGGTTAAACTATTGTTCATCAAATGTAATAGTTGATGCATCCATTTTCCCAAATCTGTCCCTTTTTTTAATAACATTATATAAATGAACCCGGTGAGTCCTCCCAAAAGGGTTGTTAAAATTAGCGCTAGTGGTGCTTCTAGTAAACTATATCCTTGTAAAAGAATATATAAAACACCAAATATCCATATGGGAATACCACCTCCCACACTTGATAATATTTTATAATTTGGTGTGAGCGAAACGCATGCAATCACAATACTTGTAACACAGGCCGTAGATCCTATTAATGGCTGATTAGAGGTTAAAAATATAAATGCAATGGGAGACAACAAACCACTGTAAAAATAAATTGGAAAAAGGTGCTTGTTTGCCCCATTGGATTGAAGAACATTGCTAAACAGCGTTAACCAAACCATATTGCCAAATAAAATCCAAAAACCACTGTGCACCCAATTATACGTGAGTAATGTCCAAGGATGTGTGTACCAATCACTTTGCAAAGTGAGTGGATAATAAATTTGATTAAAATATTGAGCAACGGGCAAACTTTCTAAATAATAAATAACCTTCATCAAGCCCATGATCACAAAAACAACTAGGTTAATTGCCAATAAAGCAACAAGTGCATTGTTGTCATCACCCAATGCTGGTTTCTGTTTTTTTTCTAATTGCATTCAATTCATTTTAAAATCCTATTTAATATCTTCTATTGTTGCGCTTCCAAGTATATACCAATATAAATCCAACGATTGCCCCTCCAACATGAGCCCACCTTGCAATACCATCACCAGGTTGCCCCTCTATTGCATAATACAATTCATATGAAAAATATAAAATGCCCAACCATTTTGCTTTCATGGGGATGAAAAAATAAATATAGATATAGGTATCCGGAAATAAGTATACAAATGCTATTAAGATACCAAATACGGCACCACTCGCTCCAATAGTAGCAACGTCCACCATAGCTTGATAATAGGCTTCACTTGCGTGCATTAATTCATAAGACATGATGCCAAGGTGTAAAAACGCGGCGCCTAATCCACACAGAAAATAAAACAAAAGAAATTGTTTGGGGCCCCACATGTTTTCTAGAATTGATCCAAACATCCACAAGGCCAACATGTTCCCAAAAATGTGTCCAAAATTTCCATGTAAAAACATGTGCGTAACCAATTGCCAAGGCTTGAATAATTCACTCTGATATGCATGAAGACCAAAAGTATCTTCAAATGAAAAACTAACTGCAGAACCAGTAAGTGTGTTTTGTGCTAAAAAAAACAATGCATTTATGATAAGCAGGTTTTTTATTACTACTGGAAGTACACCAAATCCTGTGGGTCTAAATTGAGTCATTTGAAATAATTATTTTCTTTTTAATTGCACCACATTTTCAATATGGAGCGTGTGCGGAAACATATCTACTGGTTGAATTTTAGTTACTTTATACTTTTCATCCAACAAGGCAAGATCTCTTGCTTGGGTAGCGGGATTGCAACTCACATATACAATAGTGGGCGCTTCCATTGCCAATAATTTATGCACTAATTTTTCATGCATCCCTGCACGAGGAGGATCCGTAATAATTACATCGGGCTTTCCGTGTGTTTCAAAAAATGCATCGTCACAAATGTCAATTACATCGCCGGCAAAAAATGCAGTGTCTTTTAAATTATTTATTTGCGCATTTTCTTTAGCATCCTCAATGGCTTCTGCCACAAACTCAACCCCTACAATTTTTTTAGCTTGCTTACTGCAAAATATACCAATGCTTCCCGTTCCACAATACAAATCATACACCACTTCTTTGCCCGTTAGCTCTGCAAAATCTCTAGTCACTTGATACAAGCGCTCGGCTTGTTTTGAATTGGTTTGAAAAAATGATTTAGGACTAATTTTAAATGAAAAATTTTCAAGCATTTCCGTGATATACCCATTTCCAAAAAATACTTGTGGTACCAAATCCTGCATACTATCATTACGTTTTGTATTAATAGTATACAATAAAGTAGTTATTTGAGGAAACTGTTTTAGTAATAAATTTAACAACGCTTCTCTCTTTTCCGTATCCTCATACCCTAAAATCAGGTTTACCATCCACTGTCCATTTGTCGTATTGCGCACAAACATATTGCGCAACCAGCCCTGATGTTGTTTAATATTGTAAAAAGGCATTTTATTTTCAATCGCAAAATTCACCACTGCCTTTCTCATTAAATTAGTAGGCTCTACCTGCAAATAGCAGGTGTCAATTTCCACTACTTTTTCAAAAAAGCCCCTAGCGTGAAAACCACCTGCCCCAGGTGTGGAGATGGGCTCCACGCCGGCTGCTTTCATTGCCTTAAAGGCATCAAAGGGTATAAATTTTTCGGTGGCAAAAGTATATTCAACCTTGTTTCTATATCCCTCGGTGAGCGTTGCGCCCAAAATGGGTGGAATTTCAGGCAATGCAACTTTTGCTATACGCGTTAAATTATCAACTACTTGCTTATGCTTATATTTTAGTTGTTGTTCATAAGGCAACATTTGCCATTGACATCCTCCACAAACACCAAAATGTGCGCAAAAGGGTTTAACTCTAATGTCTGAATAACTATGAAAGTGTTTAGCAAAGCCTTCAGCCCAGTCGGCTTTGTTTTTTTGGAGTTGTATGTCAACCACATCCCCAGGGACCGCGCCCTCTACAAACACTACCTTCCCGTCTACCCTTGCCAAGGATTTTCCTTCGGCTGCATAGTCTTCGATAAGGACCTTTTCTAAAACGGGTTTTTGCTTTACTTTTCTCACGATAGCAAAGGTACTCAACCCGCCTTATATTTAAAGTAAATAGGTATATAATTTAACTTGTTAATTTATACTTTTACAAAATGAAAAAGATATTTACCGCTTGTTTACTATTTCCGGTATTGTTATTTGCCCAATCTAATTTGGGGCATGGCATACAAATAACCCTCAAACCCTTCCAGGATACAAAAATTTACCTAGCTACCAACTACGGAAACAATAAGGTTTTTGCAGATTCTTGCATTTTAAATCAAAATAGTGAGGGAATATTTAAGTCCAATGTAAAATTGACACCAGGTATTTATTTTATCGTTTCTCCTAGAATGAGCATACTGTTTGATTTTTTAGTGGACGATAAGCAACATTTTAAAATCGTTGCCGATACGCAAGATTTAAAAAAAATTAGTTTTACGGGTTCAAAAGACAATGAACTGTTTCAAAGCTATTCTAAAAATGTAAATGATTTATTTGTTCAATTAAATGCAATTGAACAAGATTATAAAGTTGCTAAAACAGCAAAAGATTCTACTAAATTAAAAGAAGCCTATATTATCAAGGATAAAGAAATAAAGCAAAAAAGAAAAGCCTTTATTCAGGAAAATCCAAATGCACTCATGTCTTTTTTGCTAAATACCATGGAAATTCCGGAGACACCAAGTATTCCCATAGTCAATGGCAAAGCCGATTCGCTCTATCCATTCCGATATGTTAAAGAGCATTATTGGGACCATGTGCTATTTAATGATAACCGTTTATTGAGGACTCCTTTTTTTGAAAAAAAGTTAGATGATTATTTTAATAACTTTGTTGCACGTGATCCGGATTCAATTATAAATGAAGTTCAATACATGTTAACTGTTGCAAAAACCGGAAAAGAAATATATCCGTTTTTACTTTTTAAATTTACCAACAAATATATAAGTCCGGAATTTATGGGCCAGGACAAAGTATTCGTCCACCTATATCAAAACTTTTTTGCCAAAGGAGACACGGTATTATTAAACGAAGATTCTAAAAAATCAATCCGAGAAAGGGCTTTTAGCTTAATGGCCAATCAACTAGGCTTGCCCGCCCCCATATTGGTTTTGAATGATACGGATGAAAAGCGTTTTGCATTGCATAATTTAAAAGCAACTTATACCCTTATTGCTTTTTGGGATCCAACCTGTAGTCATTGTAAAATAGAGATTCCTAAACTAGACTCCATGTATAAAGCAGCCTGGATGAATAAGGATATTCAGGTAATTGCTGTTAATATAAATAATAAAGAAAAAACAGCTTGGAAAAATTTTATCAAAGAAAACAAATTAAATAAATGGATAAACGCTTATCAAACGGACGAGGATTTAAATAGAGAAATTAAGGAAGGCAAACCTACCACCATTAGACAGCTTTATGATGTTTATAAAACACCTACCTTTTATTTATTAGACAAGGACAAAAAAATAGTTGCCAAAAATTTAAGCATTGAACAGTTTAATGATTTTATTCAGTCTACCCTGAAAAAATAATTCAGCCGTATCCTAAATAAAAAAGGAGTCTTTATAAGACTCCTTTTTTATTTATTTAAGTTTATAGTTTTAAAATACAGCGGCAACAACGTCTTTTACTACTTTTGGTTTTCCTAAGGTGTAATAGTGTAAAACAGGTACACCAGCGGCTTTTAGCTCCTTGCTTTGCGCTATTAACCATTCTGTGCCAACTTGCTCACATGCCTCGTCGGTGGTCGCCGCTTGCATGGCATTTCTTAAATCCGCAGGAATGTCTACATAAAAAATGTTTGGCAAAACAGTAAGCTGCTTTTTATTGGTAATAGGTTTTAGACCTGGAATAATAGGAACATTTATTCCAATACTTCTACATGCGTCAACGTATTCAAAATATTTTTTGTTGTCAAAAAACATTTGTGTCATAATGTATTGCGCACCCGCTTCTACTTTTTCTTTTGCTTTTTGTAAATCAAACTCCATACTAGGTGCTTCAAAATGCTTTTCCGGATAACCCGATATGCCCATGCAAAAATTTGTCTTGCTACCGTTTATAATTTCTTTGTCTAAATACTGACCACTATTCAATCCTACTACTTGTTTTAATAAGTCAATTGCTTGGTGATTTCCGTTGTGTTCAGGAATAAATGTTTTTTGTCCTTTTTCTGCATCTCCTCTTAACACCAAAACGTTGTCTATGCCTAAAAATTGAAGGTCAATTAAAGCATCTTCGGTTTCTCTTTTTGAAAAACCTCCACAAATAATATGCGGCACAGCATCTACATTATAGTGGTTCATAATAGCCGCACATATACCTACCGTGCCGGGACGTTTTCTTACATCTACTTTTTCTTCAACACCGTTTTCATTTTTTCGAATCAGGGTTTCGCTCCTATGGTAGGTCACATTAATCCAGGAAGGCTTAAACTCCATTAAAGGATCCAAATGCTCATATATATAGGAAATGGTGCGGCCCTTTAAAGGTGGTAATACCTCAAATGAAACTAAAGTGTCTTTCGCCTTTGCCAAATGTTCAGTAACGTGCATAATCTTAATTTAAAACAATAGTTTGCAAAAATAGTTAATATTGATAAGCGATGTATGCAAAAGATGCATTTACCCTTATTTTTGTATAAATTAAGCACGTGAAACTTACCATTCAAACCGACAAGCTTATAAAGCAATATAAAAACCGACGCGTTGTTGACCAGGTTAGTGTATCCGTAAGTCAAGGAGAGATAGTGGGTTTATTGGGACCCAATGGAGCGGGAAAAACCACTACTTTTTACATGGTGGTGGGATTGATAGCACCGGATGAGGGGCGTGTTTTTTTAAACGATCAGGATATTACCAAACTACCCATGTACAAAAGAGCACAAATGGGTTTAGGCTATTTACCACAAGAAGCAAGTGTATTTAGAAAACTAACCGTTGCTGATAATATCATGGCGGTATTAGAAATGACCAAGCTAACAAAAGGAGAGCGCGTACATAAATTAGAATCGCTTTTGGATGAATTTAATTTACATCATGTTAGAAATAACAATGGTGATAGTTTGAGTGGCGGTGAACGCAGAAGAACAGAAATTGCGCGTGCACTGGCTGTAGATCCAAAATTTATTTTATTAGACGAACCCTTTGCTGGCGTAGATCCTATCGCAGTTGAAGACATTCAATCGGTGGTTGCCCGTTTAAAGTTAAAAGACATTGGTATTTTAATTACGGATCACAATGTGAACGAAACCTTGTCTATTTGCGACCGCGCATATTTACTGATTGAAGGTAAAATATTTAAACATGGCACAGCCGAAGAGTTAGCAGAAGACGAACAAGTAAGACGCTTATACTTAGGAACCAACTTTGAATTAAAGCGTAAAGATTGGATTATCGAAATGGGTCAAAAAAGCTAATTTATTTAGCTACATGGCGTATATTGTGTAACGCCTATGAAGATATTTAGCCCTGCACTTTCTAGATTGGCTCGTTTAAGATACTGGCGAATTGAGCATTGGGAAAAAAATCCCAAAGATGCACAACGTGAAGTATTGCAAGACTTGATAACACATGGTCAATACACCCAATTTGGGCGAAAATATCATTTTGCCGATACCTTTAATATTAGAAAATTTAAAGAAACAGTTCCCATTCACGAATATGAGGATCTTAAACCCTATATTGATAAAATATTAGCTGGCGAGGAGTCTGTTTTATGGAATACCCCTGTTGAATGGTTTGCTAAAAGCAGTGGCACCACCAATGATAAAAGTAAATTTATTCCACTCACTGCAGAAAGTATTGAGGAAAACCACTTTCACGGGTCCAAGGATGTACTCACTATTTATTACAATGCCTTGCCCAATAGTGATTTATTAATGGGAAAAGGATTGGTGGTTGGTGGCTCACATCAAGTACATCCGTTTAAAGATAATTTTCAATATGGCGATTTAAGCGCCGTGCTTTTACAAAACTCTCCTTTTTGGTCTTCTTTTATTAGAACGCCCGAACTTTCCATTGCGCTCATGGACGAGTGGGAAACCAAAATAGAAAGCTTAGCACAAAGTACCATTAACGAAGACGTAAGTTCCATTAGTGGCGTGCCTACTTGGACCATGGTATTGTTAAAAAGAATTTTAGAAATTACCGGTAAGAAAAATATTAAAGAAGTTTGGCCAAATTTTGAATTATATATCCACGGCGGTGTTTCCTTTACTCCTTATAAAAATGAATTCTTAAAGCTGATAGGGCCGGGTTGTAATTATTTAGAAATATATAATGCTAGTGAAGGATTCTTTGCTGCACAAGATAGAATTAACGAAGAGGGCATGTTATTGTTTTTGGAACACGGTATCTTTTACGAGTTTATGCCCATTGAAGAATATGGTAAAGAAAATCCACGCACCATTGGTTTAGACAAAGTGGAATTAGGTAAAAATTATGCAATTGTAATTAGTACCAATGGTGGTTTATGGAGATACCTCGTTGGCGATACCATTCAATTTACAACGCTTTCGCCATTTAGAATTAAAGTGTCTGGTAGATTAAAACAATTCATTAACGCATTTGGAGAAGAAGTAATTGCAGACAATACCGATAAGGCTATAAGTGAGGCTTGTAGCGCATTTGGAGTAACGCTGGTTGACTACACCGCTGCGCCTGTTTATATGTCTGATAAAAATTCGGGTGCGCACGAATGGCTCATTGAATTTGTAGAAGCGCCTAATGACTTAAATGCATTTACCGTTTGCTTAGATAAAAATTTACAATCTATAAATAGTGATTACGAAGCAAAAAGACACAAGGACATTGCACTTGGATTGCCGCATGTTACAGCCGTAAAAAAAGGTTGTTTTCATGAATGGCTAAAAAGTAAAGGGAAGCTAGGGGGACAACATAAGGTACCTAGGTTGTCTAATGAACGAAAACTGATTGAAGAATTAAAAAACATTCATTTAGAATTATAAAAATGATAGAAACTTTAGGATGGATTGCAACAGCAGTGGTAGTAGGATCTTTCGCAATACAAGATGTTAAAAAATTACGTATGGCAAACTGTGCAGGTAGCGTACTATGGATTGCTTATGGTTTTTTAAAACAGGATAATCCTGTTATCTTTGTGAATATTAGTATTATATTAATGCATACCTATTGGTTTATAAAAAATAGAAAATAATGAAATTATTAGACGGAAAAGTAGCCATTGTAACAGGTGCCGCAAGAGGAATTGGCGCAGCCATTGCTTTGAAATTAGCAGAACAAGGAGCACATGTAGCGATTACTTATGTAAGTGATGGCAGTGTCGAAAAAGCAAATAATTTAGTAACAGCGATAGAAAAATTGGGTGTAAAAGCCAAGGCTTATAAAGCCAATGCTGGAGATTTTTCAGCTTGTGAAAGCTTCGTAAACGATGTGGTAGGCACTTTTGGCACAGTGGATATTTGCGTAAACAACGCAGGAATATCCAAAGACAATTTGTTATTACGCATGACGCCCGAACAATGGGATGAGGTAATGGAAACCAATTTGAAAAGTGTTTTCAATATGACCAAGCAAGTGATACGTCCTATGATGAAAGCAAGAAGCGGTAGTATTATTAATATGAGTTCCATAATTGGTATTCGTGGAAACGCAGGTCAGAGTAGCTATGCAGCAAGTAAGGCGGGTATCATTGGTTTTACAAAATCCATTGCTGCAGAAATTGGTAGCAGAAATATTCGTTGCAATGCCATTGCACCTGGATTTATTGAAACCGATATGACACATTATTTAAATGAGGGTGAGGCGGGTAAAGCTTTTTTGGATAAAATTCCATTGGGACGTTTTGGGAAAGCAGATGAAATTGCAAATGCCACACTATTCTTAGCAAGTGATTTAAGTAGCTATATTACAGGACAAGTAATAAGCGCTTGCGGTGGTTTAAATATTTAAATATACTAACTGTACATTTTACAAACCCATCTATAAAAAAAGGATCAACAATTGTTGATCCTTTTTTCTTTTAGTATGTTTAAGAATGGAAGCAATTTAAATTCTAGCGTCAATGGCTGTTTTCAAATCGGCATAAATACTTTCTACTGTACCTTCTCCTTTCACTGAAATTACTTTATTGAATTGTGCATAATAGGTAGCAACCGCCGTAGTTTTATCATGGTATTCTTGAATTCTTGCTCTAATAATGGCTTCATTGGTGTCATCACTTCTGCCCGAAGTTGCGCCCCTTCCTAATAATCTTTTTACCAACTCTGCCTCGCCAACTTCTAAAGCAAGTACCACATTTATTTCGGTGCCCTTTTCTTGTAACAACGCATCAAGTGCTATACACTGTGCTGTTGTGCGCGGAAATCCATCAAATAAAAAACCTTTGGCTGCTGGATGTGCATTCATGAAATTATCCACCATACCAATTACTACTTCATCTGGCACCAACTGTCCGGCATCCATAAATGTTTTTGCTTTCAATCCCAATGGGGTTTGATGGCTGATTTCGGATCTCAATAAATTACCCGTTGATAGGTGTTGCAAACCATTGGCAGCGATAATATTTTCACTTTGTGTTCCTTTGCCGCTTCCTGGAGGGCCAAATAAGATTAAATTAAACATAGGGAGGAGTTGGATTCAAAGATACTGAACTCGCTTAAATTTATATAGAAACTATGAAACAAAATCTGAACAATTAATCTGAATACTTGTTAGTATTTTTATACAATACCAAATTATATGTTTAAAGTACTTTGTTTAATGTCACTAATCAGTTTTTCGGCTTGTGCGCAAAGCCAAACAAAACAAAAAAAAGATAGCCTTATGGAAAAAAATAACCCATATTATAAAACAGACAGAAAAGAATCCGTAGTGGTTACAGATGCCATTTGGAAAAGCATTTTAAGCCCCGAAGTGTATGAAATTGCAAGACAAAAAGGAACCGAGCGTCCCTTTACGAGTGAATTTGAGAACAGCAAAGAGGTAGGTACTTTTCATTGTGCAGTCTGCGGCAATCCACTATTTAAAAGCAATGCAAAGTTTGAAAGTGGTTGTGGATGGCCTAGTTTTTTTGAACCCATTAGCAAAGATGCTATAATATATTTACCGGACAACACACATGGAATGGTTAGAACCGAAGTAGAATGCGGAAAGTGTAAATCGCACCTTGGACATGTTTTTGAAGACGGTCCAAAACCAACGGGTTTACGATATTGTATAAATGGGGTGGTGTTGTCGCTTGAAAAAGAAAAATAAGGGGAAGAAGCACTAATTTAGTGGCAGATGAAACAAAAAGCAGTTTGTATTTCGCCACTTGATTGGGGATTGGGACATGCAACTAGGTGCATTCCATTGATTCGTGCATTTGAATCACTGAATTATAAAATTTATATCGCATCCGAAGGGAAGCATGAAATTATATTAAAAGAAGCTTGCCCCAAGGCAACTTTTTTATCATTGCGCGGATATAGAATATGGTATACCAAAAAAAGGCTCTTTTTTATTCCTGGTATAATGATACAAATGCCTAAAATTATTTGGTCCGTTTTTTTCGAATATTTTTGGTTGAAAAATGTTGCAAAAAAATATTCATTTGATTTAGTCATATCTGACAACAGATTTGGGTTTTTTCATAAAAAAATAAAAAGCGTCTTTATAACACATCAGCTGGAGTTGCAAACTCCATTTCGTTGGAGTACACGCTTAAATCAAATAATAACCTATAAAATATTAAAAAGGTACACTGCATGTTGGGTTGCAGATATGACACCTCCTAATCACATTGCTGGTGTATTGTCCAATCCAAAAATAGTGCCCAGCATTCCCCTTTGGTATATGAATTGTTTATCTCGTTTACAAGAGGAGCATACAAATATTTCAGAAAAGGATACAACAGAAAATGCAATTCATTTTTTAGGCATTGTTTCTGGACCCGAGCCACAAAGAACTTTGCTTGAAAATATCTTATGGGAACAGGGAAATAAATTAGGATTTCGGTTTACAGTGATTGCAGGACTTCCCAATCAAAAGTTATATAAAAAGATATCCCCCATAGGTGCGGTATATCATCATTTAAACGGAAAAGATTTAAAAAAGGAAATTAGCAAGGCAACATTTATAATATGCAGAGGGGGATATACAACACTCATGGAAATGATTCCATTTAATAAAAAATTAATTTTTATTCCAACACCTGGACAAACTGAACAAGAATATTTGGGTAAATATTGGCAATCAAAAAAATGGGCCATTTGTTTTTCACAAGCCGAATTTAATTTACAAATAGCCATTGAAAAAGCAAGCAGTTTTGAATATGTAAAACCTCCATTTATTGCTTTTAGTGAAGCTGCATTAGCGAACGAATTAAAGCGACTATCTTTATAACATGGCCATTCAAAAAAATACCATTTTAGAATTTATAAATAGTCCTGTCAACTATTTATTGTTTGACGTAAGGAGTCCGGCAGAGTTTGAACACGCTCATATTCCAGGTGCACATTCACTTCCTTTGTTTGACAATGAACAAAGGGCCATTGTGGGAACCACCTACAAAAAACAAAGTAGAGAGGATGCCATAAAAGTAGCCCTCCCTTTTTTTGGAGAAAAGATGAAACAAATGATTGAGGTGGTGGAAAAATTGAGTTCTGAATTTGAAAAACAAAACAATCAAAAACCCAATTTAATAGTACACTGCTGGAGAGGTGGTATGCGCAGTGCAGCTGTGGCATGGCTATTAGATTTATATGGATTCAAGGTGATTCAATTGCAGGGAGGATATAAGGCTTATCGCAATTGGGTCACTGATAAATGCACGCAGCCTCTTTCCTTAAAGGTGTTGGGTGGCTATACGGGATCAGGAAAAACAGAGATACTTCAAGCGCTTGCTGAAAAAGGAAACGCAGTGATAGATTTAGAAGGATTGGCTAAACACAAGGGGTCTTCTTTTGGTGCCCTTGGACAGGGCGTTCAACCAAGTCAAGAAATGTTTGAAAATTTATTATCCAATGCAATACTTGAACAAGAAAAAAAGGGAATGACAATTTGGGTTGAAGATGAAAGCCAAAGAATTGGTACCGTTATGATTCCAACGTCTTTTTTTAGTCAATTAAAAAACAGTACTTGTTATTTTATGCGCATTCCTTTTGAAGCGCGTCTTTCCTTTATTGTTTTACAATATGGCAACTTTAGTAAATCAGATTTAATGGATGCAACTCATAGAATTCAAAAACGACTAGGTGGTTTAGAAACAAAAAATGCAATTCAAGCAATTCAAGAAGGAGATCTACAAAATGCATTTTCTATTTTATTAAAATACTATGACAAATGGTATAATAAATTTTTTAAACTAGAAAAAAATAATGAAAATGGAGAAGTTGTATTAAAAAATATTGAATGGATAGATGCGCATAAAGTAGACCCATTTAGCAACGCAAAATTGTTGGTTAATTTATAAAAAGGATGGTTTACTTTTACTTAATTAAAATTTATGCAAAAATTACTTGCTTGGTGGTATTTTACGGTAAGAGGTTGGAAAATAGCCGGTAGTTTTCCATATGATTTAAATAAGTCTGTTTTGGTAGTAGCTCCTCATACACATGCTTTTGACTTCTTTTTAGGACTTGCTATTCGTAAAAAAATGCACCTTGAATTTGCTCACTTTTTAGGGAAAAAGGAATTGTTTAAAGGGATCTTTGGCTATGTTTTAAGAAAACTTGGCGGATATCCAGTTGAAAGAGCAAAAAATCAAAATCAGGTTGAGCAGGTGGTGAAAATATTTAATGAAAAAGAGGTGTTTCACATTGCCCTTTCACCAGAAGGAACCAGAAAAAAGGTAAGCCGCTTAAAGTCGGGATTTTATCACATTGCAAAAAACGCCAATGTTCCCATTGTAATGGTAGCCTTGGATTTTGAGCATAAAAGGGTCATATTTTCAGCCCCTTTTCATACAAGTGATAACGAAGTGGCTGATAAACAAAAAATTGTATCCTTTTTTAAGGGAATCTTAGGATATCTGCCTGCCAATAGCATTACCGAAGACATTGAAGGCTAATATTAATTTTTCTACTTTTATTTTGTTCCTCTAGCCTATATTAGTATTTTTGTTAAGGCCGTTGGCCATTTTATTCATTTAAATAAATAAATAGTATGAAAAGTAGAATTTTTTTAGCGCTTGCAATCATTAGCATTGGTGCTTATTCTTGCGTTAGTCCTAAAAAATTACAAGAAAAGGATGATAAACTTGCTCAATTGAATGGAGCATATGCTGAATTACAAGGAAAATTACGTGATGCAGAAGATGCATTAAATAAAAGCAAAACAGACGCAGAAAAAGCTTCTGATAAAACAAGATCTTTGCAAAGCACTGTAGATGACTTGAATAAACAAATTGATTTCTTAAAAGCAAATAACAATGTTGTTTTAGGTCAATTAAAAGACATGTCCGTAATTAGTGGTTCTCAAGCAGAAAGCATCAAAAAATCATTAGAAAATATTGGTGCAAAAGATTTATATATCCAGGGTTTACAAAGCTCAATGGCGCGTAAAGATTCTATCAACATGAACTTGGTGATGAATTTGAAAGGTGCAATAGGTGATTTAAGCGATGGAGATATTAATGTGAAAATTGACAAGGGTGTTGTTTATGTAGACATCTCTGATAAATTATTATTTAAAAGCGGAAGCTTTGAAGTAACGGCTCAAGCAAAAACAGTTTTAGGTAAAGTTGCAAAAGTATTGGCTGCTCAACCTGAAATTGAATTTATGGTTGAAGGTCACACCGATTCTAAGCAAATGCTAGGATCTGGCGTAATTGAAGACAACTGGGATTTATCTGTAAAGCGTGCTACCACAGTAGTTCGTGTATTACAAGATACTTACCACTTAGATCCTAAGCGCATGACAGCTGCTGGTAGATCTGAATATCTTCCTTTAACAGATAACTCAACTGCAGAAGGTAGAGCTAAAAACAGAAGAACAAGAATTGTAATCTTACCTCAATTAGATCAGTTCTTTAAGTTATTAGAGAAAAAGTAGTTGTTAAATTTATCGGCCCCTTCATAAATGTAGGGCCTCAAATTATAACCTCTTTTTATTTTTTCAGGGCACCCCATAAACGGGTGCCCTGATTTATTTTAATTAATCATCAGACGCTGAAGCGTCTTCTCCCCATAAACGGGTGACCTGATTTATTTTATCTATATAAGTGCGTTTTAGTTTTCCACCATTTTCTTTTTTGGTTCAATGAGTGCTATCTTCGTTGAATGCAACAAGCGTATTTAAACGGACTCAACGATAGACAAAAAGAAGCAGTTTTACACATGAACGGGCCGCTCATGATTATTGCTGGTGCAGGTAGCGGTAAAACAAAAGTATTAACTTCTCGTATTGCCCACTTAATGAATAGTGGGGTAGATTCTTTTAATATTTTAGCATTGACGTTTACCAATAAAGCGGCGGCTGAAATGAAGGAGCGTGTTGAAAAAGCGCTTGGTAACACAGAAGCAAGAAATTTATATATTGGTACCTTCCACAGTGTATTTGCAAGAATTTTAAGAGCAGAGGGATCTAAGCTAGGCTATCCGCAAAGCTTTACCATTTATGACTCCGACGATTCTAAGTCGGTCTTAAAGCAGGTGATTAATGATATGGGCTTGGATGATAAATTATACAAACCCAATATTGTTTTAAATAGAATTTCTAGTGCAAAAAATGCACTGGTGGGTCCTGCCGAATATGCGATGGACAATTTTTTAAAGCAGGAAGATGCAAGAAGCAATCGTCCTCAAATTGCAGAAATTTACGCAAGTTATGTAGCGCGTTGTTTTAAAAGCGGCGCCATGGATTTTGATGACTTGCTTTTTAAAATGCACGAGTTACTTCGTGACTTTCCTGAAGTATTACACAAATACCAACACAAGTTTAAATACATTTTAATTGATGAGTACCAGGATACCAATCCGGTACAATATCAAATTGCAAAACTATTGGCTGCAGTGCATGAAAATTTGTGTGTGGTGGGAGATGATGCACAAAGTATTTATAGCTTCCGTGGTGCAACCATTGAAAATATTTTACAGTTTCAAAAAGACTATGATGATGTTAAATTAGTGAAGTTGGAACAAAATTATCGTAGTAGTAAATCCATTATTGAGGTTGCCAATCAAGTAATCAAAAACAATAAAGGACAAATTCCAAAAGAGTTGTGGACCGATAATGATGAAGGCGATAAGATAAAATTGGTTCGCACCATGACCGATAACGAAGAAGGTAAATTTGTTGCGGATGCCATTCAAGAAAATAAATTAAGAAACCATTTTTACAATAAGGACTTTGCTATTTTATATCGTACCAAT
>CANHIR010000009.1 GCA_947461015.1 Bacteroidota bacterium
TCCAAGAAACTACCAAAGTATTAAGCCAAGCCGCAATTCAAGGTAAGGTAGATATGATGTTAGGCTTGAAAGAAAATGTAATCACAGGTCATTTAATCCCTGCAGGTACCGGTCAAAAAGAGTTTGAGAAATTGATCGTAGGAAGCAAGGAGGAATATGAAGTGTTGGCTACAACGCGCGAGGCAATGAGCTTTGACGAAGAAGAATAATACACATTCGTATAAAATGTTAAAAAGCAGGAAGTAGCAATATTTCCTGCTTTTTTTATGCATTTAAACACAGGTTCATATTTATTTTTACTTATTTTTATAGTGCATTCAACAACGAGGAACTAGTTTTATAAATCATATTAACTAAGCATAATGAAACCAATTTCTTGGATCATAAACGGGGTACTTGCCATAGCCATTATTGTTTTGTATTTTTTACATTTCAAAGGCACTTCGGTTACGCATAATAAGGCTGCTCTTTTAAAAGGGAATATGAAAATTGCTTATTTTGAAATTGATTCCATTCAAAACAATTATCTCTTTTTCCAAGAAGTAAAAGCAGCCTTACAAGCAAAAGAACAAGCCAATTCCAGCCAACTGACTGCGCTAAGAAATGAGTATAATTCAAAATTGCAGGACTTTCAAAAAAGAGCTAAAACCTTAACACAACCAGAACAAGAAAGTCGCCAACAAGAACTCATGAAAATTGAGAAAGATTTTATGGCACTTGAACAACAACTATCGCAAGGTTTGCAGGTGGAAAGCAATAATCGTCTAATGGAAGTAAGAAAGAAAATAGAAGATTTCTTAGCAATATATAATAAGGACAAAGCCTTTGCATTTATCTTTTCAAATGACCCAGGTTTGATGTATTATAAAGACACAGCCTATGATATTACGGCTGAAATTATAAAGGGGCTTAATGAAGCCCATGCTGCAAAAAAATAGTATTTAAAATCCCGTATAATAGCGGGATTTTTTTTATCTTACTATTTCTATAAATAAGATAGTCCATTATGTCAAATTCAGAAAATAGCGGCTTTAAACCCACCCTTGGTGCCTTTGATGCAACCATGATTGTTGCAGGTAGTATGATTGGTTCAGGAATTTTTATTGTGAGTGCAAGTATTACGCAAAATGTAGGAGCTGCAGGTTGGTTAATTGCAGTTTGGGCGTTGACAGGCTTTATGACCCTAACGGCTGCATTAAGCTATGGTGAATTAAGTGCCATGTTCCCAAAAGCAGGAGGGCAATATGTTTATTTAAAAGAATCATATCATCCACTTTTTGGATTTTTATATGGATGGAGTTTTTTTTCAGTGATACAAACAGGGACGATTGCAGCGGTAGGCGTAGCCTTCAGTAAATTTGCTGGTTACTTTTTTCCTGCATTGGAAATGACGGATGCTAATATTTTATTGCAGTTTGAATATGCGAGGGGCTTACATTTTAACGAAGTCCCTATATCCGCCGAGATTTTGAAATCTGGTGTTTTAAATATTTATCCTGCTCAGTTATTATCAATATTACTAATTATAGTGCTAACTTATATAAATACGAAAGGAGTAAAAGGGGGTAAATTAATTCAAACCACTTTTACGGTTACCAAATTGCTTTCTCTTTTTGGATTAATTGGGTTTGGTTTTTTATTGGCTTCTAAAGCGAGTATTTGGAATGCCAATTGGGAACATGCTTGGTCAATGAATACAATTAAGGGCAGCACTACAACGCCAGTTTTTGGGGTAGCCATTTTAGGGGCTATTGCAGCGAGTATGGTGGGGTCCATTTTTAGCAGTGATGCTTGGAACAATGTAACATTCATTGCAGGAGAAATTAAAAATCCTAAACGCAATATTGGGTTAAGTTTATTTTTAGGGACTTTAATTGTAACCGTAATTTATATTGCAGCCAACCTAATGTATATAAGCGTATTGCCATTGCATGAAATTGCCAATGCCCCTTCGGAGCGTGTTGCTGTTGCTGCATCTAGTGTCATATTTGGGAATATGGGAGCCTACGTAATTGCGGTGATGATTATGATTTCCACTTTTGGTTGTAACAATGGATTAATTCTGGCAGGCGCAAGGGTATATTATACCATGGCACAGGATGGATTGTTTTTTAAGAAGGCAGGGACTTTAAATAAAAATGCAGTTCCAGAGTGGGCCTTGTGGGCGCAATGTATAGTAGCTGGATTATTATGTTTGAGTGGTAAGTATGGAGATTTATTAGACATGGTATCATTCATTGTTGTTATATTTTATGTATTAACCATTTTTGGCATTTTCATTTTACGCAAAATACGTCCCGAAATGGAGCGCCCCTATAAGGCATTTGGATACCCCGTTTTGCCTGCTATTTATATACTAATGGGAATTGCATTTTGTGTGCTATTAATCATTTATAAGCCCGATTTTACATGGCCTGGATTAATAATTACCCTCATTGGCATACCTTTGTATTATATCGCAGTACGTAATAAAAAACGATAGCTTAGTTATGATGGATCAGCAAGCATTTGAGGAACTATTTGGATCATTTAGCCACACTAAAATAGGGGTGGTTGGAGACATTATGTTGGATACTTACTGGTGGGGTGCGGTTGACCGTATTTCACCAGAAGCGCCCGTGCCCATTGTATCATTGCAAAGAAAAGAAACACGTGTTGGTGGCGCAGCCAATGTAGCATTAAATTTACGTGCCCTTGGTGCACCTACTACTTTGTTTGCAGTTATTGGTAAAGATGCAGAAGGCAATGAATTAAAAGCATTACTTAAAGCAGAGGGGATTGATACTAAATGCATCCATGAAAGTGAAACAAGGGTAACCACTAACAAATTACGTGTGATGGGTCGCAATCAACAAATGATGCGATTGGATCATGAACATACCCATGATATTAGTGAACTTGAAACCGAAAAATTACTTGCTAATTTTTATGCTTACGTAGATGCCGAAAAACCTTCCTTAATTATTTTAGAAGATTATAATAAAGGGGTGCTAACCGAAAAAGTAATTACAAAAGTAATTGCCTATTGTAATAGCAAGGGAATCCCTACATCTGTTGATCCAAAACACAAAAACTTTTTAGCGTATAAAGGCTGCACCATTTTCAAGCCCAATTTAAAAGAAGTTAAAGAAGGATTGAAAATTGAAATTCCAAGTGTGAATAAAGCAAGTCTTACGCATGTGCATGAAACTTTACAATCTCATTTACAACATCAAATTTCCTTTATTACGTTGTCAGAACATGGCGTATATTTTGGCGATGTTAATGGACATAAATTAATTCCCACTCATATTCGAAATATAGCCGATGTAAGTGGAGCAGGAGATACCGTAATTGCAGTGGCAAGTTTAACTTATGCAAGTACAAAAAATATGGAATTGGCCGCTGAGCTAGCAAATATAGCTGGTGGACTCGTTTGCGAATTAGTTGGTACGGCACCAATAGATAAAGAAAGCCTAATGAACGAGGTAAGGCAATTGCTTGTAAAGTAAATCTTAGCAGAAAATTTTATTAGGACAAACTAAAAATATGTACTCAAAAAAAATAGCCATCATAGTGGCAGGTGGAACTGGACAAAGGATGGGATCGGTGGTGCCTAAGCAGTTTTTAACCATACAAGGCAAGCCTATCTTATTGCATACCATTGATCAATTTGTAAATGCTTTTAATGACATACAATTGGTGGTTGTTTTGCCAGCAGGTTATATACAAGAAGGGCAGGAGTTACTCACAAAAAATGGGTTTACAAAAAACATTGTTTTTGTGGCTGGTGGAGATACTCGTTTCCAATCGGTTAAAAATGGTTTGGCACAAGTGAATGAATCGGCAATTGTTTTTGTACACGATGCAGTAAGATGTTTATTAACGCCAGCGCTTATCCAAAGGTGCTATCAACATGCATTGGAAAACGGTTCTGCGATACCTGCAGTGAGTTCAACGGATACCGTGCGGTTGTTAAAGGGAGAAAAAAACGAAGTGTTTGATAGAGAAAGTGTAATGCTCATTCAAACTCCACAAACTTTTCAATCGGATGTATTGTTAAATGCGTTTAACCAAGCTTTTGATCCAAGTTTTACAGACGAAGCAAATGTGGTTGAAGCAGGGGGTAAGCCCGTTTATTTAGTAGATGGTGAATTTGAAAATATTAAAATTACCAGACCCTTAGACTTAGCCATTGCAGAATATATTCTTGCAAAAAGATTCGCATAGTTTTTATTGATTAATCTTCCTCGTCAAAATTTAAAGCATACTCCGATCCATCTTCTTTGGGAGGCTTAGGTGCTTCTTCTGGTGCTTGTCTTAATACAGACGTACTTTTATTGATCTTCTCTAAAATTTTGTGTGCCACTTCCATGGCAAGGTAACCGTCAATTTCACTTACTACTGTTGGCTCGTCATTAAGAATAGCATGAACAAAGCTTGTTAATTCTGCTTTAATTGCATTACCATCCTCAATAACTGGGGTTGAAATAGAAATTGTTTTTTTGCCTTGGTGAGTATCTATATCAAAAGAGAATGCATCGTCTTCGTCCGGTGCTTTTAGCTTAATAATTTCGGTCGTCTTTTCTAAAAAGTCAATTCCAATATATGCGTCTTTTTGGAACAAACGAATTTTGCGCATTTTTTTCATGCTAATTCTACTGCTCGTTAAATTCGCAACACAGCCATTGTTAAATTCAATGCGCACATTGGCAATATCTGGTGTGTCAGTTAAAACGGCTACACCACTTGCTGAAATATGTTTCACATCACTTTTAACAATACTTAAAATAATATCAATATCGTGAATCATTAAATCAAAAATCACACTTACTTCGGTGCCCCTTGGATTGAACTGTGCCAATCGGTGCACTTCTATAAATAAAGGATTTAAGGATGCATTTTTTAAGGAAGTATAGGCAGGATTAAATCTTTCTACGTGACCCACTTGTAATTTCACATTGGCTTCTTTCACCATTTCAACAATGGCCTTGCCTTCTTCAATAGTATTGGCCATAGGTTTTTCTACAAAAACATGTTTACCCATTTTAATAGCCATTTCACAAACTGGGAAATGCAAATGGGTAGGCGTTACCACATCTATAATATCAGCTGCTGCTATTAGGGCTTCTTCATCCATAAAGCGGGGAATGCCATACTTTGCTTCCACTTCTTTGGCGTGGTCGTTATTGGGGTCAAAAAAGCCTATTAATTGAACTTCAGGAATCTCCTGCCAATTGTTTAAATGGTATTTACCCAAATGCCCCACACCAAACACACCAACTTTAAGCATAGCTCTATTATTTATGGGCCAAAGTTACGTTATAAGCCCTTGAAATTGAGGGTCATTGAGGCGTTGTGGAAAATTGATGGTTTGCTGTTGATACCCTGCTATTTTGTACCTTTAAAGCGAAATATTTACACTCATGCATTCAAATATTCAACAGCTATATCAAATTGCCAATAAACACAATCGTAAAATTGTTGGACTTATGAGTGGCACTTCCATGGACGGGCTGGATATTGCTTTATGTGATATATCAGGGTCGGGTTTAGCAACAAAAGTAAATTTAATTCAATTTACAACCCTACCTTATGATGGATTTATGAAGGAACAAATATTAAGTGTTTTTTCAAAGGAAATGGTTTCGCTCCAAAAGCTCACTTTGTTAAATGCATGGATCGCTTCTGCGCATGCGCAAATGGTTAATACCACTTTAACGGGTTGGGGTATTTCTGCAGATGGAATTGATTTGATTGCGAGTCATGGCCAAACCATTTATCATGCACCAAAATCCTTACATCTAAAAGATGTTTTTGGGAATGCAACATTGCAAATAGGAGACGGTGATCATATCGCAGTGCAAACTGGTATTATTACGTTAAGTGATTTTAGGCAAAAGCATATAGCAGCAGGTGGAGCGGGTGCACCATTGGCTTTGTATGGGGATTATTTACTTTGTGGAGATGTGCATGAAAATAGATTATTATTAAACATGGGAGGTATTTCCAATTATACGTATTTACCTGCGAATGCAACCTTAGAAAAGGTTTGCTCCACCGATACAGGCCCTGGCAATACCATGATGGATGCTTATATGCGCACACATTATCATAAAGCATTTGACAAGGATGGAGCAGTTGCTCAACAAGGAACGGTGAACCCTCGTTTATTAAATAAATTATTGGAGGATACTTTTTTTTCATTAGCAATACCAAAAACAATTGGTCCTGAATTATTCAATATAACATTTGTTGAAAACGCAATAACAGCTTGTGGAATAAAAGGAATTTCAATAGTAGATATTATGGCAACTTTAGCATTGTTCACAGCCACAACCATTGTAGATGCAATTTATAAATTAGTGCCAGCAAATGAAAATTTCACCATTTATACAAGTGGAGGTGGGATGCACAATCCTGTGATCATGCAACATTTAAAAAATTTAATGCCAACAATTCAAATTCAATCTTCTGAAAAAATTGGCATTGCACCTGACGCAAAAGAAGCCATTTTATTTGCAGTTCTTGCAAACGAAGCTGTTGCAGGTGAGGCAATGTATGCAGGGAATAATGCAACAAAACAGCCTGTTACTATGGGTAAGATTAGTTTCCCGCATTAATTTGGAATCCTAAGGCTATAGCTATAAGTTTATTTGTAAGGTGAAAGGTTTAATCCTTCGAGTGATCAATCGCATTTTTTACGGAACCATAAGTGGAAAGTAATTCAGCAGCGCGCTCTTTTGTTATGGTTTTTAATTCGTCCATAATCATTTGAATGCCTCTTTCAACCAACTTATGATTGGTTAACTGCATGTTCACCATTTTATTTCCTTTGATACGATCATTTTTTATCATGGCCGAAGTAGAAATCATATTCAAAATAAGCTTTTGAGCAGTGCCACTTTTCATTCTTGTAGATCCCGTTACAAATTCAGGACCTAAATCCACTTCAATGGGGAAATTTGCATGTTGTGATATGGGACTGTTAAAATTACATGCGATACTTCCTGTTTGTATTCCAGCAGCCTGGCAAGCCCTAAGGCCTTCAATTACATATGGGGTCGTGCCACTTGCGGCAATTCCAACTACTATATCTTGAGTAGTAATTTGGTTAGCGTTTAAATCTTTCCATGCTTGTTCTAGGTCATCTTCGGCATTTTCCACAGCTTGAAACATGGCTTTTTGTCCACCTGCAATTATGCCAATGACCATATCCTGCGGAACCCCATAAGTAGGAGGGCATTCACTTGCGTCCACTAGTGCCAAACGACCGCTGGTACCTGCGCCAATATAAAAAAGACGACCTCCGTTTTTTAATTTATCCGCAACGCAATCTACTAATTTTTCAATAGCCGGTATTGCCAATTCAACCGCAATAGCTACTTTATGATCTTCCTTATTTATATTTTTCAAAATTTCAGCAGTTGACATTTTTTCAATGTCTTGATATAGGGAATCGGATTCTGTTGTTCTTTTATTATGCATTGTTTGACAATTTTTTGATCGCTATTACAAAGCTATCTAATTCTTGTGTAGTTGTATATACATTTGGACAAATTCGACAGCCACGAACATTTGCGTAATCAATGGCTACCGTAAATACATTGTGTTCTTTTAATAATCTTTTTGCCAAATCACCAGGGTCTATTCCTTCAATGCCCACATTTGCAATGGCACAGCTTCTATTGGCAGTGGCAGGGGTGTTTAAAATTACCCTAGGCAAGTTTCTTACCTTTTCGGTCCAATAGTTTTGTAAATATCGTAAACGGGCTTCTTTTCTCTCAACGCCAACTATTGCATAGTAATCTATTGCATCATTAATGGTAAGATCTGTGTGGACTGGGTGGGTGCCAGTGTGGTTAAGTCTATTAATTTTATTTAGGTCCTTTTCACCATCGGCAAGTAAAGGCCAAACCTTTTTGATATTATCCTTATGAACATATAATAATCCTGCTCCTAATGGAGTGCTCAACCATTTATGTAATGAAGCAGCATAATAATCGCAACCTAGTTCCTCAATAGTATATTTAAAATGTGCAAATGCATGTGCACCATCTACGATTACTTGAACCCCTTTTTCATGGGCCATGGCACAAATTTCTTTGATGGGTAATATTTGTCCAGTAATATTTATCATATGACTCACTAAAATAGCCTTGGTTTTTGGGGTAATGGCATTTTTGTATAAATCAATGATTTCTTGATCATTTTTTGGATGATTCGGCACAGAAAGCATTACTTTGACAACACCATATCTGTTTTTGATTTGTTCAAACATGTCCAACATTGCTCCATAATCCTGTAAAGCCATAATAGCCTCGTCACCCGCTTTCCAGTCCAACCCACCAATAATCATATCCAAAGATTCAGTGGTGTTGCGTGTGATTATTAAAGATTCAGGCGAACAGCCTGCTACCTTTGCTAATTTTTCGGTTATTTTTTTCTTATTTTCAAACTGAACTGTTCTCATGTAATAAGAACCCTGGTAGTTTACTTCTTTTATATGTTCAATGTATTTATTTAAAAGTGGCTGAGGCAAGAAATTGTAATAGCCGTTTTCTAAATTAATATAATCGGGCTTTAATAAATACTGTTTACGTATCTCGTTCCAAAATGCATCATCACTAGCTAGTGTTAATGGACTAAGATTTGCTTTTTCTTCAAACGATTTTGCGATTCCTTTTAATCCAAAAGGAGCGGCGATGCCTGTAAGGAGTATATTTTTTATAAATTGTCTTTTATGCATAAATAAGTTTGAAACACTAAGATACCAAATACTACTTAATTATTGGACAGAGAAGGGGATATGCTGGTTAAGAATTGCACCCTCCTTGTTAATTCCTTGAACACTAATTATATAATTTCCATTTAAGTCAGAGGTATAAAAAGAAAAAGTATTTTTATTGCCAATTTTTGCGTCTGGTTTCCAGTAAAGTAGTTGCCTGAAATCTGGTATACGGTTTTCTATTTGTACTTGAGATTCATACACAGGTGCATTGAAAATTCTGTTTGCTTGTAAACCTTTGTAATCCAGTACAATTGCATTGGGATCAATTTCAAATCCTTCTAGTTTACCTGTATAGGTAGTAAAATTAATTACACCATTATAAGCTAAGTTACCTGAAAAATAAACCCTGGAAACCACTTCTAATTTTCTAATTTTTAAAGGGTCGTATTCTAAAAATTTATCAATGTCTTTTATAATCACACCATCTAATAAAACCAAAGGACTTTGTTCAAAAAACTGTTTGTAAGCTTCATCATAAACATATAATTGGTATTTCCCTTTTTCTTTCACTAGGGTAACTGGGGTTACATATTCTCTTATCACTTCTTCAAGTGTTGTAAAACGTGCATAATCATCTAAAAAATAAGTTCTATCAGGGGTATAGTAAAAGGCATTGGTATCCTGAACATTAGGTAAGAACTGGGAATTATTTTGAGGAGTGTAATAATTTTGAATTTGTATGTTTTTATGTAATGAAGAGAGTGCCTCTTTTGGCAATTTGCTTATGTCAATAGGGTCACTCAATTGCGTATTTAGCAATTTGCCAATAAAAGGGTTATTAATTTCAATCTTATTTTTTACATTTTTATTGCTATCGGCTTGAACTATGATTTGGCCTTCATTTTTAAATGCTTGAAATTGGAACAAAATGTTACCCTGTTGGTCACTGAGGGCCGATTTAAATACAGTGTTTTTAGATGGCACCGATAAATAGCCTGCGGCTTCTTTGGAAGGAATATTAGACCCTTTGTTATACACTTTACCTGTGATGATAGTGCCCCCCATTTCCGGCAAGTAGTTCATTCCTTTATTTGCTTTATCATTTAAATTGTCTGTGGTATATCTTCTCCAGCCATGTGTGAGCATTAAATTATCCATGGCAGCTTCACAACTAGGATTGTGTATGTCAAAATAGGACTGAGGGGCACGTATTTTTCCAACTAAATCTGAACTCAATAATAGGTAGTTTTGAATATTCATTTCATCAATACCTTGCAGTGAATCCGTTTTGTAAACAGCAATAGAAGCATCAAATAGCCCAGCAAATCCAGTAAGTGTGGATAAATTTACTTTGGTTCTTTTTTTAAAAATAGCTGATTCTAAAGTTAATTTACTTTCATCCTGTTTTGGGTATTTAAAATATAATCTTTCTGCAACAGGATTTCTTTTCTCATCAAATAAAGTAATGGTGTTAATACCATTCCCTAAGGAATCCAATGGGATAATAATTTTATTAGCTTGTCTGTCTATTTTAAGTTCATATGCTTTTTTTATAACGCCTCTACAATGAATAATTAAGTATGCATTTGAACCAGTTAAATTTTCGCTGGCGTTAATTTTCACCTGCATGTTTATTTTATTTGCACCAGTAGTTGTATTTATCAAAAATCCAGTTTGTTTCGCTTCAGGAAGCGCAGTTTCCATAGGGCCATTAGGGGTTTCAATAATCGCCTTGTAGTTGTTTTGATCCTGGGGTGTAAAGCTAAAATTTCCAAGACCATTTTGAAGCGTAACAAAACTACAAATAGTGTCCGCCTTGTTATTCATTATCCATCCTTTGGCATTTATTCCATTCCCGTAGGCATCTGTGGCTAAAAAAGCTACCTTATTCAAATAACCATTTAATAAATTTCCGCTTTCAGGAAAGTAATTTACCTGATAAGTATTTTTTGGCTTTATATTAATTGCTTCAAAACTATTTTGAGTATTAACAACAGATATTGTTTTAGAAAAGAAAAAGGCGGGGTTAAAATTTTTCATCCAATTGGTATAGGCAACCAGTGTGTATTTTCCCGAAGGGATATTGGCGGGCATCTGCAAAGTTCCAAATCCAGCAGCATTGTTTAGTGCTACTTTCTCTTGCAGCACTGGTTTGTGATTTTGATCTAATAATTCTACGTATGCAACCTTATTTAAATTAAGTGGGGTATGAAAAAAACCTTCAACAGTATAAATTTTAAACCAACATATTTCATTGTTTACATAAACTGATTTGTCCGTATGAATGTATATTTTTTCAGGTAAATATTTTTCATGGTAGGTAGAAATGGAACTTTCAATTGTGGACAATACGCTGGTTTGTGCATTTAATTTTATTTGCGCAATTAACATCACTGAAACAACTAAAATATGATATAAGTACTTTTTCATTAGGTTAAATAATTTATGGCCAGAAACTTGGTTTTACACTCGATCCTTTTAGTTTACAATCAACACATTCAGGTGGTGCAGCAAAGAAAGAAATAATTCTTCCCGTCATAGGATCGGTATTGGGATAAGTGGGAAGTAAGAATAGTGCTTTAATTGCGATGCTATCACTTACATTTGGTATTTCTATCTCGGAACAACTTTGATTATAATTCCAATCAGGCAATGCCTTTCTATTGATAAATATTCTCTTTTCTTGCACTGGACAAATATCAATATAGCCAATGACTGGTTCCTTAGGATTACTAACACAGTGAATGTTTCCGTTTAATTCAGAGGGTTGTGCATCAAATATGGATCCAGTTCCTTCTGTATTTTTCTTCATTCTTTGTAAAAATTCATATCTCCCTTGGCTAAGGCTATATTGCTTTACATTCATGCTATATAAAATATTTAATTTCCATGAGTCTGCGGGTATACTAATAAGGGGTAAACTAATAACATCACTTGCTAAATTAGTGGTGCTGCCGGTGATTATATTTGTGGAAGGTTCGGTTTTCCAGCAAAAGTATTTACTCATATCTGGGCCATAGTTGCTTGAGTCATTGTATACTGCGCTATAAGTGGTAGCCCCTTTATTACTTGTGCCAACTTTATATTTCAAAGTAGACAAATAGTAGGAGTGAATTTCCCAGGTTTCTGCATATTCCCATTGGTAATATTTAGTATTATTATTAGGGTCATGTGTGTTTATATATAATTGAACATCTCTACCTTCTCTTTTCCATTGAACACTATCAATTGGTGGATTGTTTTTTACCCCGCTAAAATCGGATTGATAGGTTTTACCATCTTTTGTAATAATAGAAATCCTGTATTTTTTAGCATTGTTCAAATTCATGTTTGAAATGCTAAAATGTCCAGTATTTATTTCTTTCAAAGCAATTGATGTATTATCCTCTCCTTGAACAAAAACTTTAGCGCCCGATTCATATACAATTGCTTGGCTGCTTAATTTTGAAGTTCTGGATAATGTTATGTTTGTTTCCCCCGAACCACTATTAATAATTCCCTCTACCACTAAATAGCCCGTAGCGGGTGAAATTACAGGTGAAACATATTTTTCTTTACAGCCAAAGGCCATAAACAAAAGCAATAAGTGGTAAATATATTTTTTCATATTGCTTATTTGAATCTAATATTTAAATTAATGTAGGGGATGGCTGCACCAAATATGGATAGTTTGTATCCATTTACAGCTCCTTTTTCGGATACATAATATATGGAGTAAGGATTTCTTTGTCCTGTTAAATTATATACTCCAATTGACCATGAATTATGAGTGAGTTGATTAATCTTATGGTTGCCTTCAATATTCATAGAAAAGTCGGTTCTGAAATAGTCGGGAATACGGTATGCGTTTCTATCTGCATATAAGGTTCGCAAGGAACCACCATAAGAAAATACTCCAATGGGCAATGTAATAGGTCGGCCTGTACTATAATTCGTATTCAATGAGAAACTAAAACGGTGATTAAATTTATAATTTGCAATTAAGGTTACATCATGCGGTTTATCATAATTAGAAGGGTAGTATTCACCTTTATTAATAATGTCTCCAGCAGTTGGGTCATTCATTTTCAATAAAGTTCTAGACCAGGTATAACTAATCCAACCATTTAGTTTTCCTGCAATTTTCTTAACTAAAAACTCAACTCCATAAGCTTTTCCTTTAGTACCCAATACGTCGGTTTCTATGTGATCGTTCATTACTAATTTAGCACCACTTTTATAATCTAGGTAATTGTTCATGTTTTTATAGTACAACTCTAAAGAAGTTTCAATGGTATTTGATTTTAAGTTTTTATATATTCCCACGGATACCTGATCCCCAATTTGTGGTTTTATATTTGGGTCACTTAATTTCCAAATATCGGTTGGTGCCATTGCCGTTGTGTTGGACAGGGAATGTATATATTGCCTTTGCGAATTGTATCCAGCTTTTAAGGAAAGGGTCTCATCAATTACATATCTGAGTCCTAATCTAAATTCTGGCCCACCATAGGTTTTAATGATATCGCCACTTTGGTAGGGGATTGTTTTGATAATGTTATCCTCAGTTCTAGGACTTCCTAAAGGGTATGTATTTATTGAATTTGGACCTAGAGCGCTATATATAGAAAGGCGTATACCCGCATCTAATTTTAATTTTGAAGTAATCGTATAATGATCTGTAGCGTACAAAGCATTTTCAATTGCTTGTTCATTTGCGATAACTTTTTTAACTACTAACGAACTACTTCCAAGTGGCTCATATTTGCCAGGAGAAAGTTGATAGTATAAACTATTTAAGCCAAAATCTAGATTGTGTTTACTGTTTAAATTATAAACAAAATGAGCTTTAAAATAGGTTTGATTAATCCCGAAATTCAATTGATAAGCAGAGATGGGTAATTTTTGACTATTAATTTTATAACCATAATTATCCCATCCTGCAGTAATTAAGCTATTAAATTTGTTATTGTATATATGCTTCCATTTTAAAGAGATATTTTTATTACCATAACCATATGCTGTGTCGCTATTTAAATTAAAATGGTCATTACTTAAATATCCAGTAAAGTACAATGTATTGTTTTTGTCAATTTGATTGTTCATTAAAAGGTTCAAGTCATAAAAATCAGCATTGCTATTTTTGTATGCTTCTGGAAGCAAATTAAAAAGCCAATTGGAGTAGGTAGATCTTCCTCCAAGAATAAAGGAGGATTTGTCTTTTTCAATGGGGCCCTCTATATTAATCCTACTGGTGAGTAAACCTATGCCAGCCGATCCTGTAAATTCTTTTTTATTCCCTTCTCTGCTGTTGATATCTAGGACTGAAGAAAGACGCCCGCCAAAATTTGCTGGAATACTACTTTTATAAAGTTCTACATTGTTTATGAGTTCAGGATTGAAAGAAGAAAACATGCCAAAAAAGTGGGAAGGGTTGTAAATGGTTGCGTCATTAAATAAAATTAAATTTTGATCTGAAGCGCCACCTCTCACGTTTAAACCAGTACTTGCTTCACCTACTGTTTTTACACCCGGCAAGGTGGTAACTGCTCTTAATATATCTGCTTCTCCAAAAACTACAGGTATTTGCTTAACTGTTTTAATATCTAATTTCTGAACCCCCATTATACTACTTCTTACATTGCTTAATTTTTGGGAAGAAATAATAACTTTTTTTAAGGTCATAATGCTGCCTATGGTATTCACATTCATTTTTCCGTCACTATAAACAATAATTTGTCTGCTAATATCTCTAATACCTAAGCTTTGAATGTGCAATAAGTGCTTGCCTCTTGGCAAGGAAATGGAATAGTATCCATTTTGGTCGGAAGTAACACCAATTCTTGGTTTATCAATATAAATGGATGCTCCTGCAATGGGTTCGCCTGTTTTTTCGTCTTTAATATACCCAGCCATATTTACAATGTTGGCATTGGATAAAGATTTATCACCAATGGTATAAACGTTCTTGTCTGTTAATGTTTCTAGGGCAGTTAAATTTTCTTCAGGTTCAACAAAGGTTGTATTATTTAAAACGGGTAAATTATTTTTTTTCCCTGTAAAATATACTTCAGGCAAAACAAGGTTTAACAAAGGCGCTGAAGAAAGAAAAATGTGGCCTTCTTTATCAAAGTTGTAATAAATATTATTGGGTGAAAATAGCGTGCCTAATGCCTTTGAAATTGGGACATTTGAAATTTGTAGGGAATATTTTTGTTTTGATAAATTGGATGTGTCAAAATAAAAATGGAATTCAGTTTGAGACTCAATACTTTTTACGAGCTCAAAAAGACTTGCATTGTTAAGAGATAAACTTATTTTTTGAGCAGTATCTACTTGTGCATTAAGTTGGCTGTAAGTAAAAAGTAAAAAACATATATATAAAAGATACTTAATTGGCTTCATGTTATTGATTTAATAGATTATAGTAATCAATAACCTTTATGAGCATCATGTCCTTTGCTTTTCTATAATTCAAGTGTTCGTCCGTAATATATTTTACAATTGCTTTTTCTTGATCTGAAAGAATTTTGAAAAGGTCTTTTTTCTTTTTAATTTCAAAAAACTGATCACCCCTTTGTATATAATAGTAATGGTGTATTTCAAATAGCACTGCAAGTTCATTTGCATTGCTAAATTTGTCAATCATTTTTTTCGTTTCTTTTTTATACAAGGTTGTTTTGCCTTTCGTCAATACTTCGTAAAATCCGGTACTATGAAGTGTGGAATTCTCTTTTTTAATTAAATGTTCAAAATTACTTTCCTGCAAACTAAATGCACTTAGTCGTTCATTTACTAATTGAATTCTATGGGTACTATCTTGCAATACAACACAATCTGCTACTTCGTCATAAAGTAGCTTAATGTTTTCAAATAATACCCCATCATAAATAATTGATCCATTTGCTAGTACATTGTTTTTAAAATAGGGGTGTCCATCCGAAAAGGAAACGGTGTAACCTTGGTATTGACTTCCATTAAATTTTGCAGCCTGATCCCCAATGCCATCATGATAAACTTTGACGGCATTTTGTAAAGATTTTTTTAACAATAAGCTATCATTTTTATTTAATTGCGCATTAATTGGAATAGCGATAATGCAGGAAATACCCATTATGGTTAAGCAGGCTATATATTTTTTTATGCACTGCATTAGTTTGTATTTTTTAGTAGAAGCTTATCGTCAAATAGTTTTAAAATTCTTTTGTATTCATCTGTCCAACTACTTGGCTCCACAAAACCATGGTCTTCCATTGGATAGGAAGCCAATTCCCAGTTGTCTTTTCCAAGTTCAATTAATTTTTGTGCCAATCGCACGGCATCCTGATAATGTACGTTAACATCCACCATGCCATGACAAATTAATAAATGATTTTGCAAGCCTGCAGCAAAATTAATGGGAGAGGATTTCGCATAAGCAATACTGTCTGTAGTAGGTTCATTTAAAATATCGGAAGTGTATCCATGATTATAATGTGCCCAGTCGGTCACAGGTCTTAATGCAGCCCCTGCTTTAATAACAGTGGGTTGTGTAAACAATGCCATGAGTGTCATAAAGCCACCATAAGAACCTCCATACATGCCAATACGTGTGCTATCTATTCCTGCATTTTGTACCAGCCATTTAGCGGCGTCTACTTCATCGTCTAAATCTTTGCCACCCATAAAACGATATATGCCAGTTCTCCAATCTCTACCATAACCAGCGCTACCGCGATAGTCAATATCAATTACGGTGTAGCCTTTGTCAGCTAATAAATTATTAAACATGTATTCTCTTGGATAATTATTGCTCCATCCAAAATGTACATTTTGTAAATAACCTGCACCGTGTACAAAAATTACAGCAGCCCCATTTTTGGTTCCAGCTGTAGGTTCAAATATTTTTGCATAAATGGGTTGGCCGTCTCTTGCAGTAATGGTGAATATTTTATTTTCTCTCCAAGGGTAGGCAGCAAACTCTTCGCTCATGCCTTTATTGGTTAATTGAGCAGCAGTAGCATTTGCTTTATTTTCTTGAATAAATAATTCCCAAGGCTTAGTGATAAAGGAATAGCGATAAGCCAATTGTTTTTCATCTGGAGACATACTTACTTCATAAGTACCCACTTTTGAGGTAACTTTTTCTTTAGCCAATGTCTCTATAGAAAGCTTATAATAGTTTTGTTGACCAGGGTGCGCTTCATTGGTTAAAACATAAAATGCTTTTTTATTTTTTGATAATATTGCATCCTGTATTTCATATTTTCCATTGGTAAGTGCCTTGGTTTGTTTTGTATTTATATCATAAACATATAAATGAGAATAACCGGTTTGTTCACTTTGGAAATAAAAGTGAGATGGATCCATCCAGCCAGCACTTGCTCTAAAACCTGAATTACCAGGACCACCTACCCATGCTTCATCTCTTTGGCGGTTTACTATACTTAATTTTCCATTGCTAGGATCCAATTGCATGATCCATCTGTCCTTATTATCCACAGAGCGAATATCAACCATGGCAATAGCCAATTGTTCGTTCCAATAAATTGAATTTAAAAATACTTTACGTGCTACTTTTTTAGCGTCTTTTAAATTTGGATAATCCTTTGTGTAATCTGGTTTATCGGATAAACCAGGAATGGAATCAAAACTTATTTTATAAACACTGTCTGTAATTTTATTGTAGATAAAAGATTCTGATGTGCCTTGTGCCGATCCTACTTTATCACGTCCAGGAATATCAGTTGTATAGCCTGACTCGGTTACATAGGCAGGAACTATCGTGTTTTTAGTAGGGTCGGGGGTGAAAAGGGTGTACACCAAGTATTCTCCAGTTTGGCTAATCTCGGCATTGTTAATTATTTTGTCACCAGTAGCAATGGCTTTGGCAATTGCTTTTTCTTTATTTAATTCTAAAAATTTATCTCTTGCTTCTTTTTTTGATTTGCGCAATTGTAAAACTGTTGAATTACTTAAGGATTGATTTTGTAAAAATGCATCCTGCGCGTTGCTATTGCTTTTTGCTGTTTTGTCCAGCTCTTTCACAAAATTGCTTAATTGCTTGGTGAGTCCTGTTTTAATTTGCCAAGCAAATAAGTTTCTATTTTTCTTATACACTACCCATTCATCATTGGCAATGAAACCTGGGTTGCTCTCCATATCCTCGGTTTGGGTAATTGGGGTAGTAATACCAGTAGTAGTATTTAATAAATAAATATCGCCTTTGTAATTATAGGTAATGGCCGAATAATTTTTATTATAAACACCAGCATTAATCGCTCTTAATTTTTGCGCTTCATTGTAATTAAGTTTTTCTATTTGTTTGGTTGCTATTTTATAAATATAAAAAGAGTCGGCAATATTTTTATCGGGATTCCAATTAAAGAAAACCGATTTATTGTCCCAGCTCCAGCTTATATTACTTGGGGAGCTCCCAATCCATTTAATGTCCTTCATTATTTTTTCAACGCTAAGCCCTTTATTTTGGGCATTCCCAAAAACACTTATACTTACACTTAAAATGAACAAAATTTTTCTCATGTCTTTTATTTTTTATAAACAACTCCGCCTTTCATTACAAATTGAACATTTTCTAAACTAGTAACCTCTTCTAATGGATTTATCTTCACCGCAATAATGTCTGCTTTTTTGCCGGCAGCAATGGAACCTACTTTATCTTTAATGCCAATTAAGTCTGCAGCATTAATGGTAGCTGCTTGTATGGCACCCATTGGACTTAAACCAAAGCGCGTCATCCATTTAAACTGTTTGCCATTCCATCCATGAGGGTATACACCCGCATCGGTACCATAGGCAATTTTTACACCGGCTTCCACTGCTTTTTGGAAATTCTCTCTTTGTAAACGACCTACTAACTTTTCTTTATTAATAATTTTATCAGGGTAGCCCAATTTAGAATACTCTGCTAAAATATATTCGTCATCATATACATCTGATACTAAATAAGTGCCATGCGCTTTCATTAAAGCAATGCCTTCTGCATCCACTAAACTTCCATGTTCCACTGAAGCCACCCCTGCGATTACGGCCATTTTAATGGCTTCTGCACCATGTGCATGCGCCGCTGTTTTACGGCCCCACATTTTAGCTTCGCTTACGATGGCATTCATTTCCTCCTGCGTATATTGAGGTGCACCTACACTTTCTTCCTCACTTAATACGCCAGCACTGGCACCAAACTTAATTACGTCGGCACCATTTTTTACATTAAAACGTACTTGCTCTCTAACACCTTCCACACCGTTTGCAACCCCCGACATGCCTTTGGGCAAATTAAATTGTAAGTAAGGAGAGAAGCCATTTAAATCACCATGGCTTCCAGTGGATCCAATAAACATGGTAGCTGCATAAATGGTTGGACCAACAATTTCTCCATTGTTAATGGCATTGCGTAGAGCAATATCCACAAATCCTGCAGCGCCTAAATCTCTAACGGTTGTGAAGCCTGCTTCCAATGTGCGCTTTGCATAAATGTGTGCAGTAACGGCAACATCTACAGGTGTTTTTCTAAAAATATCGGCATAATAATCACCACCAGGTTGACCTGTGATATGTGTGTGACAATCAATTAATCCAGGAAGCACTGTATAAGAAGATAAGTCAATGATGTTTGCATTTTTAGGAATGGCCACATTGGAACCAATAGCAATGATGCTGTCATGGCTTACCAAAATAATTTGGTTCAATAATGTTTTACCATTCTCAACATCAATTAATTTACCTGCTTTAATGGCAGTGATTTTTACATCCTGTAATACTGCTTGCTGTTGTGCATTTACAAATCCTGCTATTATTAAACCCACAATCACTAATATTTTACGCATCATCATCTTTTTAATTATTTAATACATCTGTTTTCTTTAATAAACTCGATTAAGACTTTTTTAACTGAATCATAATGAGTGTATTATGAATTCCTAAACTATTCAATTTTTCTTATATAAAGTGTTGATTATGATGAGCTAATTTGTTTTGTGAATGATATGTGTATATCCTATGGGTTTAGGGTAAAAATCTGTGCCACTTATATAAGTATTTCCTGTTTTTAAGCAGTTTTTACTAAATTGTTTTATTAATCACCTCAAAATCACAATATGAAAAAAATAGTGGGATTTGGTTTTATTGCCATGTTTGCAATGCCAATGATTGGTTTTGCGCAGGAAGTGGATGCTTCCATGATGCAAAAAATAAGACAAGAAGGAATGCAAAATTCCAAAGTAATGGACATTGTATTTAATTTAACCGATAAAAACGGAAGTAGATTAGCCAATTCGGAAGGGTATATGCGCGCTGCGAATTATGCTAAAGAAACTTTATCAGGTTGGGGCGTTGAAAATGCAAGATTAGAAGCATGGGGTGAATTTGGCAAAGGATGGGATTTAGAAAAAATGTATCTAGCCATTACAGCACCTTATTATAAACCATTGATGGCTTGGCCTAAAACATGGACTGCTGGAACGAAGGGGTTAAAAAAAGCAAGCATCATTGTTATTGATGCAAAAGATTCTGCAACGATTGAAAATTATAGAGGCCAATTAAAAGGCAAGATTATTATCATTGATCAAGCTACTCCATACAAACAAAGTTTTAAGGCAGATGCAATACGTTATACGGACGATGAATTGGCTAAAATGGCTGCTGCTACTTTGCAACCAACAAGACCAGTGGATACTGCTCAACAAAGAAGAATGCGTGAGCAAATGTCAAGAACAGGAGGAGCGCGAGCTTTAACCTTATTAAAAGAAATGGCAAAATCAGAAGGTGCTATTGGCATGTTAACTTCTGGTGTACGAAATCATGATGGTACTATTTTTTCACAAGGGGGCGGTTCTTATAAAGCTGCAGATGCAGAGAATTTCTTAGACATGGCCTTGGGCATTGAGGATTACAACACCATTTTAAGATTGGCAAAATCAGGTACCGAAGTAAATATGGAAACTGAAGTAAAAACAAAATTTCAAACCAAGGATTTGCAAGGGTATAATGTAATTGCAGAAATTCCAGGAACCGATCCACTTCTAAAAGACGAAGTAGTTATGATTGGTGCACACTTGGATTCATGGCAAGCAGGAACCGGTGCAACCGATAATGCGTCCGGTAGTTCAGTAATGATGGAAGTAATGAGAATATTAAAAACCATTGGTGCGCAACCAAAGCGTACCATTCGAATTGGCTTATGGAGTGCCGAAGAGCAAGGCTTATTGGGATCAAGAGGATACGTGAAAAAAACGTTTATGGATCCAATATCTAATGCACCAAATGCGGCACATGAAAAGTTTGCAGGTTATTTTAATATTGACAATGGAACGGGTAAAGTGCGTGGCATATATTTACAAGGAAACGAACAATGTGCTCCTATTTTTAAAGCTTGGTTGGCGCCATTCAATGACTTAGGGGCTACCACCGTTACCATTAGTAATACGGGCGGCACGGATCATCAATCCTTTGATGGGGCAGGTTTACCAGGATTTCAATTTATTCAAGATCCAATGGAGTATGATACCCGAACGCACCATAGCAATATGGATGTGTATGAGCATTTGAGTGAAGACGATTTAAAACAAATAGCAACCGTGGTTGCAGCATTTGCATATAACACCGCGCAAAGAGACGAGAAGTTGCCAAGGAAGGCGAAGAAATAATTCAGATAGATTTTTTAAAAAGCCCCTAGTTCTTAAAATTAGGGGCTTTTTTTGTAATTTATGATAGTATTAAAAATAAATATATTTGTATATTTATTATGAACTTTCATTTATAATCCTACAATTTCAATTTCAGTTTCAATTCAATGCGCTTTTTAAAAAGAAAATACATTTTCCTTATCATTATAGGAATATTCCTTGTGTCGCTGTATTCTTTCAGAAATCACATTCGTGTTTATTTATTTAGGTCTTCTCCTGTGAAGTATAGTTCGATAAGCTTAGATAAAAAAATGGATGAAGGTGATTTTGAGGTATCTATATTTAATTGTAAAAGAACCTATTCAAATCGTTTTGCAAATTATGCAAATAAGTTTTTCTCTGATAAACTTATGGTAATTAGAATACCGATAGAAAATTTTAAGTTTAAAGGTTTGGTTTTAAAACCGGAAGGGAATGACGTTCTACCTTCAAATCCTATGGTATATTTTAATACACTCTTTTTTATGGATAATTTTGATCCAACAACTGGTAATATTAATGATCAAGAAAAAGTAAGTAGTAAAACCCCTAAGAAAACAAGATTAGGAATTACAGCGGAAGGTAAAATTTCTGTTTTCCAATCAGGAAAAAATTCAATTTATGATGATGTTTTGCAAGCTCCTTTTTCGTTTAATGTAAATGCTAAGGTAAAAAGCAATTTTAAATCAATTAATTATAGACAATTTGTAACCATTGATCATAATGATTTAATTTATATTAGTGGATATAATAATGCATTAATATGTTGGAATGACGTGAGTGCATTAATGAAATATTTAAATTTAAAAAGTATCATTGCATTAGATGGAGGAGCATCATTAAACTATTATTTCAAAGGACAACATAATACATACCAATTTAGTTCTGTTCCTTTTAGAGACATTTGGTTTAACAAAAATTCGCCTTACTATTTAACTGGAGAATTAAACAAATAATCAATTGCTAGTTTTGATTTACTCGTACCTTTGCTTCTTATTCAAATACATTTTATGCAAAAGGTTTGGTTTATCACAGGGTGCTCTACAGGATTTGGACGTTATTTAGCGGTTGAAGCATTAGCAAAAGGTTATAACGTGGTAGTGGCAGCGCGTAATACCAA
>CANHIR010000010.1 GCA_947461015.1 Bacteroidota bacterium
GTTGCCGGATTACTATTAATTAAAATTACTTTAATTCCTTCCTCTCTTAAGGAACGGGCAGCTTGTGAACCTGAATAATCAAACTCGCAGGCTTGTCCAATAATAATGGGTCCAGAACCTACAATTAAGATGGATTTGATGGAATTGTCTCTAGGCATAACTACAAAAATATAAATTGCGCAAATCTACTAAAATTGGCGCGCATTTTACCGCTTTTCAACCCTAAACATTTTTCTGCTTTTTAAATGCTATCTTCACCGCAATTCAAGCATTATGGCAGTTATCAAAGAAGGGGCAAAAGCACCTGCATTTAAAGGGGTAGACCAAAACGGGAAAAACGTGGCTTTGGCCGATTTTAAGGGTCAAAAAGTAGTATTGTATTTTTATCCAAAGGACGATACTCCAGGTTGTACGGCGCAGGCATGTAACCTAAGGGACAATTATAAGAAACTGATGAAGAAAGGCTTGCAGGTTTTAGGGGTAAGCGTGGACTCGGTGGCTTCCCATGTGAAGTTTATTGATAAGTATGAATTGCCTTTTTCATTAATTGCCGATGAAGACAAGAAAATAGTAGACAAATACAATTTATGGGGCCAGAAGAAATTTATGGGTCGCACTTATATGGGCACAACGCGTACAACCTTTTTGATAGATGAGGCAGGTATTGTTAAACATATTATAGAAAAGCCTGATACTAAGGATCATACAGCCGAAATTTTAGCCATTAGTGGTTGGTAAAACTTTTAATTAAGTAACTAAAAGTAGAATTAAGTCGTAATTTGAAGCGGTTAATAATTATTACCACTAAAAATTATGTTTTTAATAAAACAACTATACTTTTCTGTATTTGTATTTGCACTTATTACACTCATAGATTTACTATGGAAGTTTAAAAGACCGCTTGTTTTAAAGTTGGCTTTACTTATACTGGTGGCTTGTGTGGGAACGGCTTCCTTTATTCATGCACAGGTAGGCGACACTGCTAATTTTGTGTTTTTGTTCATTTTGTTTAAAGCCATGATAGCAAGTGCTTTCCTGCAAATATTTTCAATCTTGTATTTCCCAAAGTTTAAATTATGGGTTAATATCAATTCTGTTTTACTTATTAGTTTTACCATTTTCTCTTATTGGTATAGTATTAAATATGTGCCTAATTATTTAACTAAGTTAAAGCACCAAACCATTGTTATTGTTATCAATGAAGGATTAGACCTGCCTTTGTTTTTTAAAATAGTAAAACCAATATTGATTAGTAGTTTCTTTTTTACTTTTATTTATTTCTTATTTAATATCACCATCAAGTTCAATTTGAGTAATATTTATTTTGACAGAATTAAAAAGTGGACCATTTCTATTTTCTTTTTAATTATTAATTTATTGGTTTTGTACTTACCATTTCCTTTTTATAAAACATACCCGCAACTAGGGCACTATATAACTTTCTATTTATACTTGTATATGCTATTGCTTATTTTCTACAGACCCGCATTTTTAAATAAATCGGCCTTGAAAATTGCCCTTGGGGAGTCCTTTAATAGAGAGCCAAAATTTGAAGTGAGTGAATTAGATTTTATCAATGCCTTTTATACAGAATTGTATTTTACCAATAAGGAGGCAAATATGGAAGGGCTTGCTCAGCAGTTAAAAGTGAGCTCAAGTGAATTGTATCGTTTCATATATAATAAATATGATATGACATTTAATGATTTGGTAAATAAGAATCGTATTACCTATTTCATTGATATAGTCAATAATCCAAAATACAAAAATTACACCATTGACGCCCTCGCAAAAGAGGTTGGCTTCTCCTCCCGCCAGCATTTATACAAGCCCTTTAAGAAGTTTCATGGGGGTAATCCTTCCGATATAATAGATACAATCTAGTATTAGTATTATTGTAAAATATTGATAATCAGTGTTTCATAATTTGCAACGCCATTATTAGACAATTTTCTCCCGAAAATTGGAGACCATATTCTATACTATGATATTTGAGTTCATATACTCAAATAATGAAGGCATTTAAATTACCATTTAGGCAACTATTTATACTACTATTAATAGCCATTGCCCCTCAGTTTTTATCGGCTCAAAACTTTTTTTCAAAGTCAAAAAGCGCATTAAAAGAAAAAATTAACGGCATATACCTTTTTGCTGGGATGGACTTGGGGAAGCAAAATATTGCTACAGGAAATTATAGTTCAGCATTTAATTATAATTTATCCAATTATAATAACAATGCTTTTAAGCCAGGTTTTTTTGCAGGTATAAGTGCCCAAACTGCTTACAAGCAAAATCATGCTTATTCCTTTGACCTGGGTGTGCATAGAATGTCAACGGGTACCAATTACAAAGAATCGGTTGCTTTACAACCTTTCTTAGGTAGTTTTTCTCCATTTAAAGCAGACAATGTTTTTTGGATGTTAAACACAGCAGTACATTATAAAACAGTCTTGAATATCTCAGATACCAGTAAATTTAAATTTAGACTTGTATTGGGTCCAAGTGTAGACACCCGTTTATCAAAAACGACAGAAGATAATTTGGCACATAGCAACTATCATCGCTTTGTATTAAGGGGCGATATTGGCCTTGAATTTACCAACAGAACCTACTACACTTTTTTCCTTCATTATAAGCAAGGCATTACTTCATTTACCGCAGCGCCTATTAATACCACATTAAATAGTTTTGATTTTGGCATGCTTGTTAAAGCAAGTGATTTCTTTTAATATAAACATCAACCATGAAAATAATTAAATTTTTTACCATTGCCGCCTTGCTTATTGTAGGATTCAATGCTTGTAGTAAAGACGAAGCCACTGCCGAGTTGAATGTTGCCAAAAATATGATATCTGATAAAGCATGGTATTTGGATTATAGCATTTCCAATAATGTTACCAAAACCTATGTAGGTCAAACTACTTACTTTATTAATTTTTTAAAGAGTGGTCAAACCAAGGATTCTGATGGCATCATTGGTTATTACGCCATTCAAAAGCCCAATAATGTCTTGCAGGTTTATGTAAATGCGAATACTATTTCAGGTGCTCCTGCCAATTACACCTACGACATAGAATCTATTGGAAGTCAAAATTTGATTTTATCCTACACGAAAAATGGGGTGAAAACACAATTATATTATAGTACAAAATGAGTAAGCACAAACAAATAGGTTTTATTGGTTTTGTATTGTTTTTAAGCTTGCTTTTTAGCAATACAAGTAGCGCTCAATTGAGTCCTGCTTTTACGATGAGTAGTGTGGGTATGATTGCTAATACCAATAGCAATGCTACTGCCATTAGCTTTAAGAGTGCAGCCAATTGCTTAGATGTACAAACTGGTATTGCTGTTTTAAATGGTACAAGAGCAAATGGACAGTTTGTAACCAATTGTGAGGTGAATGTAAAATTTAATACACTTGGCATTAAGCTTTTTCCAAATCCAGTGTTAGGTGCTACCAAAGTAAAATTTATCAATACGCCTCCTTTAACCGAAAACTTTAATCTAAGTGTTTGGACCATGGAAGGCGGTGTTATTTTTTCAAGAAAAGAAACTGGATACAATATTTTTCAAGGAGTTATTATAGATATGGGAACGCTTATTGCTGGTTCCTATATTATGAAAATAGAATCTGCAAATTATGCAGACGCAATCAAATTTATAAAAGCTAATTAATACCCAATATGAACAAAAATTTACGCAACGCTTTAAAAGCATTCATTTTATTGGTTTGTTTTTCATTATTAAAAAATGAAACGAATGCCCAAACATTTGATAACGGCATCTTTTTTCAAGCGCTTGCTAGAGACAATTATGCAAACCCAGCAAAGGATCGTAAAATATATGTGCAGTCAACCATTATACAGTCTACCATAAATGGGACAAAAGTATTGATGGAAGAGTATCAAACAACAACCGATGCTACCGGGGTGTTTGGTATTAGCATTGGAAAGGGTACGAGAACAGGCGGAAGTTTATCTGCATTAAATAATATTGATTGGTCGGCAGGTCCTTATTTTTTAAATTTAAAAATTTCTATCACACCCGTTGCTCCATTGGAGTCTTGGAACTATTCTAAAGATTGGGTTGATTTAGGAACTACTTCTTTTGGAACCGTACCTTATGCATTGTATGCAAAATCGGTTGCTGGCTTTGACACCAAAGTAAATGTAAGTGATACGGCTAATATGCTTTTACCTTATGCAAAAGCACAGGCACTTGCCCTTGTTCAAAATACGGTGAATGCTAAATTAAATACTGCGGACAGTTTACTTAAATATGTCACACCTAATCAGCTAGCAAATAATAAGTTTGATACAACTACTTTGTCAAATAGAATTGAATTAAAAGCAGATCTCTCAAATTTATCAACTGTTGCAACTAGTGGTAGTTTTAATGACTTAACAAATAAACCTACTGGTTATGTTACTTCAGTTGGTAATGTTAGTGGAAGTTCAAATGCGAATGGTGCTGTAATTACATCTGGAGCCTTGAATTTAACACCTGCTGATGGAACAAATGGTGGAATTATTACCAATGGTACCCAAACAATTGCTGGTAACAAAACACTAAATGGGACTACCACATTTTCAAATAATATTTATGTTAAAGGATTGGGACTTGGATTAGGAGCAGGAAATCAGAGTACATTTTTTGGAGCTGCTTCTAGCGCTAATGGCAATAATTCAACCGCCATTGGATTTATGTCTCAAAATGGTAATACGGGTTTAAACAATACATCAGTTGGTTCTAATACTTTAAGAAATACAAGTACTGGTTCCTATAACACTGTAGTAGGTAGTGAGGCAGGTCAAGTTATTGCATCTTATAATACATTTATTGGAGCAAGCACAAATGGAGCTGCAGCTGTAAGCAATGCAACTGCTCTGGGGTATGGTGCTTATTCAACGGAAAGTAATTCGATTCAATTGGGAGCTAATGGATACAATGGAACTACACCTATTACGAAAGTTAAAACAAGTGGTACCATTACAGCAGGTGCAATTACATATCCAAATACAGGAGGTTCAAATGGGCAAGTGTTAACAACGAATGGTAGTGTTGCAAGTTGGGTTACACCTTCAACAATCACTGTTGGTACAATTTCAAATACATCTAATGTAAATGGAGCCACAATTAGTGCTGGGGCATTAAGCCTTGCGCCTGCAGATGCTTCAAATGGGGGTATTGTAACCAATGGAGCGCAAACTTTTGCAGGCGATAAAACATTTAATGGAAGTTTAAATGTACAAGCAGTATTGGCCCCTAGTAATTTAGACTTAAATACATATACATCTTACTCGACTTATTATGCAGCACCTGGGCAGGATTCTAGACAAACTTTTACTCAAGCTACTTCAGGCTATTTGACCAAATTAACGCTTTATTCGCTTTCAAATGTATCAGGAGTAACAATTGAAATTTACAAAGGCGGTGATATTACTTCTCAAAATTCAATTGGGGGTACTTTGCTATATACAAGTAGCCCAATTAATTTTACTTCGGGAGTTAATATAGATATTTTGATCAATAATGGTCTAAAGCTAGATGCCGGTCAGACATATATGTTTAGAGTAATTAGTAGTGCAACCTTAACAATAGGTTATGGATATACAGGACCAGGTAACCCACCGGGAAATCCTGGTTTAACATATTCTTGGCCTTCTTATTATGCAGGGTTAAGTCATGCTTATGCATTTAAAACCTATATATCACAAAAGTCTGGTGGCGACATTGTAGTTTCAGGCAAAACAGTTTTAAGTACAGCAACTATAGAAGCATCTGAGCTAAACAATTATAATGTATCAAATATTTCAACACTCTTTGTTAAACCAGCTTCATCTTGGACGAATATTTATGGTTTAAGTGGTGGAGTTTTAGGTCAAGTAATTCGTATTTTTTCTGTTAATAATCAAACTGCTAATTGTTGTACTGGATTGTCTTTGCTAGATTATTCCAGCGGTTCAAATACAGGTACTCAAAAAATAGTAGCGCCAGGCGGTAAAAATATTGATTCTAATCAGGGAGCTGAATTGGTTTTTGACGGAACGTATTGGCGTATTGTGAAAATTGGAATGTAGGTATAATCGAATTATTTTACTAACAAATACACCCCCCAACTGATAAAATAGGCGAGGCCCGTCATCATGAAAAATTGAATGGCGGGCCATTTCCATGTACCTGTTTCTCTTTTCACTACAGCTAGTGTACTCATACATTGCATGGCTAGGACATAAAATATCATTAAGGATAGTGCTGCGGCAAAACTATATACCGGTGTGCCATCGGGGCGCTTGGCTGCTTTTAATTTTTCGGTGAGTGAACTATTATCAGCTGCTTCCACACTATATAAGGTAGCCATGGTTCCTACAAATACTTCGCGCGCTGCAAAGGAAGTAACAATAGCAATGCCCATTTTCCAATCAAAACCTAAAGGGGCAATTACAGGCTCAATAGTTTTACCCAATAAACCTGCATAAGAGTTTTCTAATTTATGCGTGTGGTATTCTTTTTCTAATTGTGCTTTATTATTTGGAGCGGCTGCGACTTGTTCATTATGTGTTTGCTCTACTTTTTTCATTTGTTCACTTGGTCCATAGCTACTTAAAAACCACAATAGTAAACTAATGACCATTATTACTTTACCCGCATCGGTTACAAATATTTTTGCTTTTTGTAGCATGGTAATACCTACGTTTTTCCAACGTGGTGCACGGTATACAGGCAGTTCTAAAATAAAATAACTTTTCTCTTTTATGGTCACAAACCATTTTAGCACCATGCTAGCAAGTAATGCCATGACTATACCTAATAGATACAAACCCATCATCACGAGTCCTTGTAAACTTAAAAATCCAAAGTATAATTTATGATCAATGACTAGTGAAATTAAAATAGTGTAAACGGGAAGTCGCGCACTACAACTCATAAACGGAGTGACCATTATGGTAAGCAACCTTTCTTTTTTATTTTCTATATTTCTTGCACTCATAATGGCTGGCACGGCACAAGCAAAGCCACTTATCATGGGCATTACACTCTTTCCGTTTAATCCAACTTTACGCATGAGCTTATCACTTAAAAAACTAATGCGCGCCATGTATCCTGTATCTTCTAATAAAGTAATGAGTCCAAACAGAATCATGATTTGCGGAATGAAAACAAAAATACCACCTAGTCCAGCAACAATACCATTTACCAATAAGTCTGCCCACCATGCGTTTGGAAGGATATTATTTAGGTAAGTAGTTAAATGTGTAAAAATCCATTCAATACCATCCATGGGAAATTTAGCCATCCAAAATACCGACTGAAATAAAATAAACAATACAGAAAATAAAATGGCATAGCCTCCTACACGATGTAAAAAAATATTATCAAGCCTATCCGTTCTTTTTTTCTTAGCACTAGGGTCCGGTTCAGTGACCCTGTTTTTCATGATGGCTTGTATTTGTCCGTATCGCTGCAAAATTTCCTGTGCCTGCGTTTTTGTATGATTGAAATTATTTTCAATTTCAATTTGTTCAATTTTTTGATGCATTTCTTCCTCCAAAGGAAAAGCTTCATGGTGCATTAAATAGTGCAAAGCAGCATAATCACTTGTGGTGGGAAATAAGGTTTTGAAAGCATCAATTGCAGCTGGTGCTAAATTTTTATTGTTAATAAAACTCTCCTGATTTTTAGACCTGGGTGTTTCAATAATTCCAACCAGTGCATTTTTTAATTCAGTTAATCCCTTGTTTTTTCTTGCGTCCACAGCAACCACTGGAATACCAAGGTCCGCTTGCAATCCCGCAATATCTATTTTAATTCCTTTTTTGGCTGCCAAGTCATTCATGGTAAGCGCCAAGACTACTGGTTTTTTTAAGTCAATAATTTGACTACAAAAAAGTAAGTTTCTTTTTAAATTACTAGCATCTGCTACAAGTAATATCACATCGGTTGGCATTTCTAAATCCACACCCATGAGTACTTTATAGGCCACCCATTCGTCCTCTCTTTTTGGATAAAAGCTATAAGTGCCTGGTAAATCAATTAGGGTAGAGGGGCGTCCGCCTAAATGCAAGTCCCCTGTTTTTTTGTCCACGGTTACACCTGGGAAATTGCCCACTTTCTGATTCAAACCCGTTAAGGCATTGAAAAGTGAACTTTTCCCGCAGTTGGGGTTTCCCACCAAGGCAATATGTATACCCGCTTTCATTGACGGCAAAGCTAACTTTAATGATTGGCTAGTACTTACGAAATTAGAAATTGACCAATAAGGTCAATATTAGCGATACAAGTCTCTTAATTACTAGCTCCTTTACTTATTTTTGTAGCACAAAATAAATAAGATGCGTAAAATTGTTCTACTGCTGTTATTGAGTATACCTGTTGGTTTGTTGGCGCAAAAGTTAGCTAAATCTGATGCCGTTTTAATCCAAAACTTAAAGGGACATATTCAGTTTTTAGCAAGTGATAAATTAGAGGGCAGAAGGGCTGGCACTGCTGGGGAACAAAAAGCAGTGAATTATATTATTGCACAATACAAAGGTTTAGCCATTAAACCAATGGGTACAAAAGGGTTTATTCAGCCATTTCCGATTGATGAAGGTAAAAAATTTGCAACGAGTGCATTTATTAAAGTGAACAATCAAACAGCGATTGTAGATACCGATTTCTTTGCATTATCTAATAGTGGTTCCAATCATTTTACTGCCCCTGCTGTACCTGCGTTTTCTGCATCGAATCAAGTACTGTTAAAAGACATTAATGAAGTATTTGCATCCAATACAAGTAATCCACATTTTGACATCAATGAATGGCTTACTAGCACTGCTGCTGATTTAAAAGCCAAAGGAGCGGCTGCATTATTTTTATACAATAGCGGAAATATAGTGGACAATATTCAATTTAATAAATACGATACTACCAAAGCATTGGCTTTACCTGTTGTTTATTTTACAAAAATAGGGGCCGCAAAATATTTCAAAGAGGTATCACGGATATATAATATTGATGCGAATATTCAATTTGATCACCCTACTCGTACCGCACACAATGTGGTTGGTTTTATTGACAATAAAGCGACGAACACGATTGTTATTGGTGCACATTTGGATCATTTAGGTTACAATGAAGACAAGCATGGCTTAGATTTAAATAATTTTATTCATAACGGAGCTGACGACAACGCCAGCGGTACTGCGGCTTTAATTGAACTAGCGAAATCATTAACACATGACGCTCCTAAAAATAATAACTATTTAATTATTCATTTTTCAGGAGAAGAATTGGGATTATTAGGAAGCAAATATTGGTTAGATCACCCCACTTATAAAGGCAACCTTAATTACATGATTAACATGGATATGGTGGGTAGGTACGATACGGCGCGTAAATTAACCATTGGTGGTTACGGTACTTCTAGTAAGTGGTCCGAAATTTTAGCAAAAGCACCAACCACTTTATTAACGCATTATGATAGTGCTGGAACAGGGCCAAGTGACCATGCGAGCTTTTATAGAAAAGACATGCCTGTATTGTTTATGTTTACTGGAAGCCACTCGGACTATCACAAAGCAACAGATGATTGGGATAAAATAAATTATGAAGGAGAAAAAGAAATCCTGCGTTTGGTGCAAACAATTATCAAAAACACAGACGCATATGGTAAACTTGATTTCTTAAAGACGCGGGAGCAAAGTATGGGGAAAAGCAATAAATTTTCTGTAAGCTTAGGGGTGATGCCTGACTACGCTTATACGGGTACTGGTGTTAGAATAGAGGGAGCCAGTGAAGGTAAACTAGGAGAAAAGTTAGGTTTAAAAAAATCGGATGTATTGGTACAATTAGGGGATTATAAATTAATTGATGTGATGAGTTATATGCAGGCCTTGGGTAAGTTTCAGAAAGGGGATAAAACAACCTTAGTAATTAAAAGGGGTGACGAAGAAATTAAATTTGATATTCAGTTTTAATTCCGCATTTATAATTTACGCGTATGAAATTAGTTTTAGACCAAGAAGAAATAAATGAGCAAGACTTTGAAGGTACGCGTATATTGGGCATTACAGCGCCTATAAAAAACTTTCAATTTTGCATTTTACTCAATCAATATATGGGATTTGAGTTTAGGTTTAATCCGGAACATGAAGTGGCATTGAAAAGAAAAAATAGAAGCTATTATTTTTCCATGTATGAAGCAGATGAACCCAACTCAACTTTTCAACATTATGTTTATCACAATCAATACGACGGGGAGTACTTATTGCCCGAGTTAAAGCACATGGATTTTATTTGGTGGCTTAAAGGCGACTGGATTGATGATGACAAAGTAAAAGAAATGATCCAAACGATTCGAAATATCAAAGGCGTGCAATTGGTGGTGGAACTAACCCCCAATCAAATTAAGAACAAAGGAAATTTGATTTTTGAATAAGTAATTCACTGAACTTTCTAACAATTTTTTTTAGGGGGTAATGACAATGCGTTTGTTAGATGCACTTTCACAAACACCCATGGGCGTGGTATAGACAATTCCTGCGGCTGTTAAAATTGCTTGTACTTCGGATAATGCATTTGGATCCACCGCAATGAGTAAGCCACCGTTGGTTTGTGGATCAGGTAAAATTAAACTTGCTTCTTTTTCATCAATGCTTTCGTCTAATAAAATCCCTTCGCAGGTTGCGTTCCAATTTCTTGCAGTCGCTCCGGGAATTGCTTTTTGTGTAATGTAATTTCTTGCTTCCGCAATGATTGGAATTTTTGCATAAGACAATTTAGCGGTCAAATTACTTCCCTCCATCATCTCCGTTAAGTGTCCTGCTAAACCAAAACCAGTAACATCGGTCATGGCATGCACGCCTTTAATTTTACCCAATGCTTCTCCTGCCTTATTTATCGTCGTTAATTGTTTAACCAATAATGCTAAATCAGTTTCGGTTAGTATTCCTCTTTTTTGAGATGTGGCTAATATGCCAACACCCAATGGTTTTGTAATTATTAATACATCTCCTTCTTTAGCAGTGTCGTTTCTTTTTAAATTTTCAATATCTATAATTCCATTTACCACCAATCCAAAAATGGGATCCTGGCTATCAATACTATGTCCTCCAGCAATAACAATACCCGCGTCCGCACAGGTTTTTCGAGCACCTTCCATTACTTGAGCAGCAACGCTTGCAGGCAAGGTAGCTAAAGGCCAACCTAAAACTGCCAAAGCAAAAATGGGTTTTCCACCCATTGCATAAACATCGCTAATGGCATTGGCTGCTGCAATTTGTCCAAAGGAAAATGCATCATCCACAATGGGCATAAAAAAATCGGTGGTACTAATCATAGCCGTTTTTTCATCCAATTGATATACCGCTGCGTCGTCCCTACTATCGTTACCCACCAATAGTTGTGGGATATTACTCTTTGCCCCTACATTGTGCGCTGCTAAAATTTCTGAAAGTATAGCGGGTGATATTTTGCAGCCACATCCGCCACCTTTACTATGTTGTGTTAATTTTATTTCCATGATTTATAATTCCCAAATTAAGTCTCCAAAATTATAAGTTTCTTCCTTTTCTTGTTCAACTATTAATTGACCTTTTTCATTTACACGTTTCACTTTTGCGGTAAATAAAGTTTGTTTACAATTAAAGTTCACCCATTCATCTTTCTTATATAGTCTTTTATTGTATTCAATTAAAAGGGGTTCAATTCCATAATGGATCCATTCATTTACCCGAACGGTCAAAGCCTTAGACAATGAGGCTAATAATAGTGGAATGTCCCAATGGTTACCAGTTATTTGTTTTAGCGATACGGGTTTTATTCCTGTTGCGGAAAACTGAGTTTGATTAACATTTATGCCAATTCCAATCACCGACCAGGTCCATACTGAACCACGTAAAGTGTTTTCAATGAGGATACCTCCTGCCTTTCTGTCACGCCAATATAAGTCGTTTGGCCACTTTATACAGGTTTCATCACCCGCTATTGCTTGAAAAAAGTCACTAACACCTATAGAAACAGCGATAGAAAGACCAATTTGATCCTCGGGTGTCCATATTTTAACATTTTCATTGCTTTTTTGGAGATCTTCAAGCCGTATTACATAAGAACACAATAAATTTTGTCCTTTTTCACTATCCCAAACCTTTCCCTGCTGGCCTTTTCCGCTTGTTTGAAACTGGGCCTGGTAGCAACTGCCAGATACCGCCATTTGATGTTGCACTTGGCTTATGGCATAAATATTGGTACTATCTATGCTAGACAGTTCTATGAGCGGCTCCCCTAATGTGATAATTGGTGTGGAAGGTGACAAAGAATTGTTATTTTTGTAAAGTTAGCTAGTTTCGTTGGAGTATCATAAAATGATGCTTAAAACGGTTTGACTAACAAGGCATTAACAATTAAAAATTAGTATTATTGGAACCACTTTCCGCATTAAAAGAACGTAAAAAATCACCTACACAGCTTACGCGTAGTAGTAAAATTTTTAAAACCATTATCGCTGCCATTCAGGATAAAAAAGGTGAAAATATCATAAGCTTGGATCTTAAAAAAATACATGAAGCCGCTGCCGATTTCTTCATTATCTGTGAAGCTAGTAACACCACTCAATTAAAAGCAATTGCTGATCATATTGAGTACGAAGTAAAACATAAGTGTGACGAATATCCCTATAAAAGTGAAGGTAAGACAGCTGCTCAATGGTTACTTATTGACTATATCAATGTGGTTGTACATGTAATGCATATTGAATCCAGAAACTTCTATCAATTAGAAGAAATGTGGAGTGATGCAGATGTTAAAATGCATGATTTAGAAAACTAATTTTACAGAAGTTTGTTATATTCAATAACAAAAGTTTTAAATAGAAAAAATGATACCTGAAAATAAGAATACAAATAAAAAAGGCGGGCCTAAGTTGCCAAAATTCAATATTTATTGGATTTATGGGCTTATTGCTTTATCGCTATTGTATGCACCCCGATTTTTCCAAATGGCACCAGATACGAGTGTAATCTCTCGTAATGAATTTGTTAAATTAATGACCAGCGGTGATGTAGAAAAATTTGTAAAAATTGAGAACGCAAAAGTGGTGCGTATTTATATAAAACCAGATAGTGTTGTCAATGCAGAATATGATAATAAATTCAATAAAAATTTATCCCCTGATCAAAAGAAGGCAAAAGTTAAAGGGAATTATTTGTTTGAATATAAAGTGGATGATTGGGCTTCCTTTAACAAAGAAGTAGAAACCATAGTTGCTAAAAATCCCAACATTACAATGCCGGATAGCAATACAGACTCTGAAAATGATTGGTTTGGAAAAATTATAGGTGCCATTTTCCCTTTTGTATTAATTATCATTGTTTGGATTTTATTAATGCGTAAAATGGGCGGGGGCGCTGGTGGTTCAGGTGGTGGCCCAGGTGGCATATTTAATGTTGGAAAATCTAAAGCTACTTTATTTGAGAAAGGGGGTACAAAAGTAAATATCACTTTTGCAGACGTTGCAGGTTTGGAAGAAGCAAAAGAAGAAGTGATGGAAATTGTTGACTTCTTAAAAAATCCCAAAAAATACACCAACCTGGGAGGTAAAATTCCTAAAGGCGCGTTACTTATTGGCCCTCCAGGAACAGGTAAAACATTATTAGCAAAAGCAATGGCCGGCGAAGCGCAGGTTCCTTTCTTTAGCTTAAGTGGATCGGACTTTGTGGAAATGTTTGTGGGAGTAGGTGCGAGTCGTGTGCGTGATTTATTTAAACAAGCAAGAGAAAAAGCACCATGTATTATTTTTATAGATGAGATTGATGCTATTGGACGTGCACGTGGAAAGAATGCCATGATGAGCAACGATGAGCGTGAAAATACATTGAACCAATTATTGGTGGAGATGGATGGATTTGGTGGAGATACAGGTATTATTATTTTGGCCGCAACCAACCGTCCCGATGTATTGGATAGTGCTTTGTTAAGACCAGGCAGATTTGATCGTCAAATTTCTATTGATCGTCCAGATGTAAAAGGTCGTCAAGAAATATTTAAAGTGCATTTAGGACCCATTAAAGTTTCGGAAAGTTTAGATATTTATAAATTGGCTGAACAAACTCCAGGGTTCGCAGGTGCTGACATTGCAAATGTTTGTAACGAAGCTGCTTTAATTGCAGCGCGTAAAGGAAAGAGCGGTGTAGAAATGCAAGATTTCCAAGATGCGATTGATAGAGTAATAGGTGGATTAGAAAAGAAGAATAAAATCATTTCTCCAAATGAAAAAGAAGTGATTGCTTATCACGAAGCAGGACATGCTGTTTGTGGTTGGTTCCTAGAGCATGCTTATCCTTTATTAAAAGTAACCATTGTGCCAAGAGGTACTGCTGCTTTGGGTTATGCGCAATACACGCCTAAGGAACAATACTTATATACCATTGAGCAATTAACGGATCAAATGTGTATGACTTTAGGCGGAAGAGCTGCAGAACAAATTTTCTTTGGTAAAATTTCAACTGGGGCGAGTAACGACTTGCAACAAATTTCTAAGATGGCCTACTCTATGGTAACCACCTATGGAATGAATGATAAAATTGGTAACGTAAGTTTTTATGACCCTTCTCAAGAAAATAGTTTTCAAAAACCATTTAGTGAAGAAACAGGTAAAATTATTGACGAGGAAGTAAGAAAAATGATTGCAGAAGCTTATCAAAGAACTTTACAATTGTTAACGGAGCGTAAGGAAGAAGTAGAGAAGTTGGCAAAAGCATTATTGGATAAAGAAGTATTGCATAAAAGTGATGTGGAGGAATTAATAGGGAAGCGTCCTTATGAACCAGCAAATAATGGGGATGTGCACGAAACTTTTGCACCCACTGAAACAACAGTAGTTGGTCCAACCGACAATACAGCTGATGCAACGGCAACCGATGATACAATTGATCATGCGAATGCAACCATTGATGCTGCAGATGCAACTGGAAATAATGAATAAATTTATCAATGGAATCGCAAGGAGCAAGAAGTAAAATATTAAAAAAAATTAAACAGGCGTTAAAGTCGCCAGTAGACCTTCCTTTCCCTGAGCAGGTGAATGACAGCCCTATTTTTACACCAACAAATCAGGAATTATCCATACATTTTGCTCAAAATTTCACCGAACTACTAGGCAAATTTGTTTACTGCGCGGATGATGGCGAGCTTGTTCATCAGTTATCTTCCTTAATTAAAGCAAAGCAATGGGAGAAAATTTATTCCATTGAATCGGGTTGGTTGGATGATATGAGTACTTTTCAATTTAATCCTGTAACCACAGATGATTTAGCAAATTGCGATGCATCCATTACACTGTGTGAACATTTGGTAGCTCGTACAGGAACCATTGTATTAAGTAGTCAACAATTAAGTGGGCGTGCTTCAAGTATTTATGCGCCAATCCATATTTGTATTGCGTACACACATCAATTGGTATATGACATTGCTGACAGTTTAGATCAGTTCAAAAGGGATATTGATTTTTTGCCTTCCATGATTAGCTATGCAACAGGTCCAAGTAGAACTGCCGATATCGAAAAAACATTAGTGGTGGGCGTTCATGGGCCGAAAGAAGTATATTGCTTTTTAGTAGATAAAATGACCGATTAAATTTTACGAATTAAAACCATTTAAATGGAAATTGCACCTGGTAAAAAAATATATTTCTTGTCTGACTTTCACTTAGGTGCGCCGAATCAAGTAGCAAGTAGAAAGCGAGAAGACAGGCTCGTGCATTTTTTAAATGAGTCAAAGAAGGATGCAGCAGCTTTTTTTATTGTAGGAGATATTTTTGATTTTTGGTTTGAATATAAAACAGTCGTGCCAAAAGGGTTTGTGCGAATTTTAGGTTGTTTGGCACAAATTAGTGATGCTGGAATTCCCATTCACCTATTTACAGGTAATCATGATTTATGGATGAAGGATTATTTGGCCAACGAATTGAATGCCAAAGTGTATTTTGAACCACAAACTTTTCAATTGGGTAGCAAACAATTTTACATTGGTCACGGTGATGGATTAGGACCTGGTGATTATGGATACAAACGCCTAAAAAAAATATTTACCAATCCCATTTGCAAATGGCTTTTTCGTTGGCTTCATCCCGATGCAGGTATTAGATTGGCGAATTATTTTAGTGCAAAAAGTCGCGCTAAAACAGGAACGGCGGATGAGGTTTTTTTAGGGGAAGAAAAGGAGTGGCTAATTATTTACACGAAAGAAAAAGCAATGGAGTTGAAGGTTGATTATTTTGTTTTTGGGCATAGGCATTTCGCTATTGATTTTGCCATAAATGAAAGCACCCGCTATATTAATTTAGGGGATTGGATAAAACTAAATTCCTATGGTGTATTTGACGGAAACACCATGCAGCTGCAATATTGGAATCATTAAACTTAAGCTTTGAAATATGAATTTAGATGAAATGATACTTTCCAACTCTATAAAGAGTTATTTAATCATACTGGGTGTATTATTAATTACACTGGCGCTAAAACGTTTTGTTTCACGTTTTTTTGCAAGCTTAATTTATACTTGGGTTGATAAAAAAAATCATTCTGAACTCAGAAAAATACATGTACATAGACTTGTAGTGCCCATTGAAAGATTTTTAGTTTTTCTAGTTGCGATTATTGCCTTGTATCAATTAAAATTCCCACATGCATTTAATGTGAATTTGTATAAGATATCATTACAACAATGCATTGAATCATTGGTAAAGCTTGCCTTTATTGTTTTATTTATTAGGGTTTGCTTAAGGACATTAGAGTTCATTTCTATAATACTTGATGAGAAAGCGAAGCTTTCAAAAAATCAAACCGACGATCAATTGATTTTATTTTTCAGAGATTTTTTCAAAGTCATACTCTACCTCATTGGCTTATTAATGGTACTGCATTATGTATTTAATGAAAACATTGGAAATTTAGTCACTAGCTTGAGTATTGTGGGTGCAGCTGTTGCCTTGTCCATGAGAGAAAGCCTTGAAAATATCATTGCTTCCTTTATTATTTTCTTTGACAAACCTTTTACGGTTGGTGATTTGGTAAAAGTGAATAATTTTTCTGGAACCATAGAGAAAATTGGATTGCGTAGTACACGTATACGTACGGAAAGTAAAACCTACATATCTGTTCCCAACAAACAAATGGTGGATACCATTGTAGATAATATTAGCTTAAGAACAGAGCGCAAAATTGAAATGGACCTGCAATTAAGTATTCATACTTCAGCTGAAGCCATGACTGCATTTGCTGCTTATTTAAGAAATACGATTGCTGCTAATGAACATGTAAAATCCACGACGATATTCATTTCAGAATCTGGAAAACAATTTCACACCATTCATATTGAATGCTTGGTCCCACTTGAAGTTGAAATTGAAAATTTTCAAATGCTAAGAGAAGCTTTAAACATTACCGCAATTAAATATGCTAACCAGCATCAAATTGTTTTTGCGGACAAGGGGTAATTATAAACTGCTTTTGAGCGAAACTAAAAAAGTTTTTAAATGCTGTAAGCTATTTAAAAGTGCAAGATCTTTGGTTGCTTTTTCTTTATTGTTTTTCAAATAGGTCTTTGCTCCATCAATTGAATATTTTTTTTCGCGTAACAAATAATAAATCTGTTTTAAAAATTCAATATCTTGGACACGAAACAAACGGTCCCCTTTTCTTGTTTTCCTTGGTTGTAATTGTTTGAATTCTTTTTCCCAATATCTTATTAAGGAGGTATTTACATTAAACCATACGGCAACTTCACCTATTGGGTAATATAATTTTTTTGCAAGCACTTCGGAAGAAGGGACTTTTAATTTATCTATATCGCCTTCCATGGAGGCAAATGATTTTCTGCCTCTTTTATGATGAACATTGTCTTTTCCAAAATGCATTGGCGTTCTTGAGACAGTAGGCACTTCGTCGTTTATTAATACTACATCCTGATTACTTGGTGTAGCAAGTTGCACCGGTCTTTTAGACACGGCTTTTTCAGCCTTCGTTCTTTTAATGTGAACTGGAGCGCTTGGGGTGTCACCAAATAAGTCTAGTTGATGCAATTCTTTCGCCATATAACAAAGGTAGGGGAGTATTTATACTAAGTGTGCCTTGTAAATGATTGGTGGATAAATTGTTAAGTATGCCTTAATTTTGGGGTATGCGCTTATACCTAATAGTAAGTTCGTCTTTAAAGATACCCAATTCCATAATGTTGGATAGTATCAAAGCAATTGTGAAATCATTGGACCCTGCAACATTACATGATTTATATATAGTAGGAGATCATTTACCAACCTCTTTCCATAGCTTTTGTAAGGACATGGGAGTGAAAAATTTGCAAACCACCAAATCCGCAAAATTGTCATTTAGTGAAGATCATTCAAATAGCATTATTCATTTTGGTGCCCAAACTAAATGGGCGAAAGGCGCTGCCGTTTATTTTATTCCTCTGGCCCTCCCGCAAGCACTTAAAGGACTTTCATTTATTAAAAGGTATTTGCTTAATATGCAATTTGCCGCCTGGATGCAAAAAGCGAATAAAATAATATGTATTAATGACTGGTCCTATGAAAGTTTCAAAAATAAGTTCCCGCAACTAGTGGCGAAGTTGACATGTATTCATTTGCCATTTATACAAACGCCTGATTTTGAATGGCAACAACTTTCTCAGGCTAAAGATAAACTAACATCAGGTAATAATTATTTTTTATGCTTTGCGCCCAAAGATAGGCTCACGGCAATTTTAAAAGAGTTCTCTATTTTTAAAAAATGGCAACATACCGCAATGCACCTTGTGATTGTTTTGGAGACAACGCAAGAAGTTGCCTTAGGGGAAGAGGTGCTCAAAGGCTATAAATTTAAACAAGACATTCGTTTAGTTTGTGCTAGCCAATTAACATTAGAAGACCTAGCTGCTAGCTATGCAATGTTATTTGAAGGCGTAGGATGTATAAAAAGTAGTTGGCTCCAATATGCCATACAGTATAAAGTCCCATTGCTATTTGATCATTTAATTGACTTACCACCCACTTGGAAGAAAGCGGGTGAAGTGTTTTCATTTGTTGAGAAAAATGCCTTGTCCAATCACTTCAAATTATATTATAAGGATGAAATGTATAAACAATCCAGGGCTGATGAAGGCCTGGAGTGGCTAAATGCTTTGCATCAAAAATGTATTCAAAACGGCACGCTTGCTGTTGCTAATTTTCCGCCAATCGGTAGTTAATAAAATCTTACTTTTGTACCTCAAATAGTTTAATAATATATCCAAAATGCATCAATCTAATATCAACGTAACCGTTCACTTAGATGAACAAAAAATTCCACAAAATATTCAATGGTCCGCTTCCGATAGCACCGCTACCGAAGCCCAGGACGCACGTGCCATGATGTTAACCTTTTGGGATCCTACCGATAAAACGGCGCTGCGCATTGACCTTTGGACAAAAGACATGATGGTAGATGAAATGGCCGATTTCTTTTATCAAAATATTATGGGAATGGGCGATACCTTTTTTAGGGCCACTCAAGACAAGGCTTTGTCGGAAGAATTTAAAACTTTCGCTAAATTGTTTTATCAAAAATTTAGAGCATCACAAATAGATCAAAATCCAAAATAATTTTTATGAGTTTAGAAACTGAAGTAATGTCTTTAATGAAAGACGCGATGAAAAATAAGGATGAAGCTTTGTTAAGAGGCTTAAGAGCAATTAAAGCGGAAATCATAAAAGCAAAAACAGAGCCAGGTGCAAATGGCGTCATTTCATCTGATATTGAAATGAAATTATTGCAAAAGTTGGTTAAACAAAGAAAGGACTCGCTTGCCATTTTTGAACAACAAAATAGAGCCGATTTAGCCTCCAAAGAGGCGGAGGAAATTGCTGTGATTGAAAAATTCCTACCAGCACAAATGAGTGAAGCAGCAATTAAAAAAGTACTACAAGAAATAATTGCAGAAGTTGGAGCAACTGGCCCACAGGATTTAGGGAAAGTGATGGGTGTTGCATCCAAGCAATTGGCGGGAAAAGCAGACGGGAAGGTGATTTCAGCCCTCACCAAAGACATGTTAACCAGCTAGTATATGTGGTTAGACTTATTAACAGGGACCCTATTCATTATTGCATTACTGCAAGGCTATAAGAACGGATTTATCAGAGCAGTGATTTCTACTTTTTCACTATTTCTTGGGCTTATTCTTGCATTTCAATTTGCTGGATGGGTGGCAATATGGTTAAAAGAGGAAACCAAGATTACGACTAATTTTTTGCCCTTAATTGCTTTTCTAATAGTGCTTGTAGGAGTTTTGCTTGCCCTTAAATGGGTGACTAAATTTATTCAGCAAGGTGCATATTGGCTTAACCTTGGCTGGTTAAATAAGCTACTTGGTATATTATTGTATGGGTTTATATATTTCACCATGCTTAGTGCGTTTGTTTATTTCTTGGTCGTTTTGGGAGTGCTTTCAGCCGCGACATTTAAAAACGCAATATCCTATACTTATATTCAAATTTGGTGGCCATATTGTATAGAAAAAATTGCCTTCCTATTGCCCTCTATCAAAGAAAATATCGAGCGATTTTCACATGCGTAAAAACACTGATTATTAGCATATTATGACAATGTTAATATTTAATGCCACTGTGTTATAGTTGTTCAATTTGAGGCATTTTTTCCAATGAATTGATTATCTTTATCCATATTGATTGTTATGGAATACGAAATTAAGAAAGAAGGTAAATTTGAATATGTAGAAATTGGGCAAGGGGAACCATTGGTTTTGTTGCATGGACTTTTTGGCGCCTTGAGTAATTTTTCCGACCTCGTTGAAAAGTTCAAGACATCGCATAAGGTGGTTGTTCCTATTTTGCCCTTATTTGATTTAGATATTTTGCATACAAGTGTAACTGGGTTAGCTAAATATGTTACACAGTTTATTGAATATAAAGAGTATGATAAAGTGAATTTACTAGGCAACTCATTGGGAGGCCATGTTGCTTTGGTATATGTTTTACAACATCCAGAAAGGGTAAAATCATTAACCTTAACAGGAAGTAGTGGCTTGTTTGAAAACGCAATGGGGGATTCTTATCCAAAGCGAGGTGATTATGATTATATTAAAAACAAAACGGCCCTCACTTTTTACGATCCTGCAATGGCTACAACAGCTTTAGTGGATGAAGTATTTGAGATCACCAGAAATAGATTAAAAGTAATAAAAATAATTGCATTGGCTAAAAGTGCAATTCGAAATAATTTAGGAGAGGAACTGAATCAAATTAAAGTACCTACTTGTTTAATTTGGGGAAAGAATGATACGGTGACTCCGCCCTTTGTAGCCGAAGAATTTAAAAAGTTGATTCCACAAAGTGAACTACATTTTATTGATAAATGTGGACACGCTCCAATGATGGAAGTGCCCCTGGAGTTTAATGAAATTTTGTCTACATTTTTATCAAAGCATACAAACTAACATCAATGCTAGCTGCTACTATTGCGATAAAAGGAATACCAATACTTCATATGGAGGATAAGGTATCATTTGCATTGCAATGTATGGAAGATTTTGACATTCAACATTTGGCAGTCGTGAAGGATGATTATTTTATTGGGCTTGTTTCAAAATCTGACTTGCTTGACACAGAAGAAAATAAAAAATTAGACATTTTATCTGATCAATTCGTTAGAATTGGCATTAATGAGTCGGCACATTTTTTAACCGCCTTGGATTTATTTACAAAACATAATTTGACATTATTGCCTGTTTTAAATGAACAACAAGAATGTATTGGGTTTATTACACTGCAGCCATTAAATGATTATTTGGCGCAATTTTTAGGGGTTGCTCAGCAAGGTGCCATATTGGTTTTATCCATATCACCATTGCAATATTCTTTAGCCGAAATGAGTAGACTGGTAGAGACCAACAATGCCCAAATATTGCAACTAAATACATTTTTTGATGAAACCAATGGAAACCTAATCGTGACCATTAAATTAAACAGAGACGAAGCAACAGCCATTATTGCAACTTTTCAGCGATATGATTATCAAGTGTTACATTATTTTGGAAATGCTCCTTTCAATAACGATATAGAGCATCATTATCATCATTTAATGAACTATTTAGATGTTTAAAAGCATTGCAAGCGCTGGAATTTTTTTGCTACTTTTTTTTGGGATTCATTTTCAATCCAATGCTCAAATTAAAATTGCGCGTATCAATATTGAGGGCAATGTAAAAACAAAATCACATATCATTTTAAGAGAACTACCTTATAGTGTTGGTAGTGTCATTTCTAAAGATTCTCTTTCTATTTTAAATACGATTGCAAAAAATCAGTTAATTAATACATCTTTATTTTTGGATGCTACCATCACTACAAATTATGATGACAGCACAAATATTGGCATACAAATACAAGTAAGTGA
>CANHIR010000011.1 GCA_947461015.1 Bacteroidota bacterium
ATTGAATCATGGCTGATTTAACTAAACCAACTGCAACTGCAACCGCTGTGAAAAAACCAGCAGCACCTCAAAAGAAAGGCGGCAACTTGATTGCTACTTTGGCACCTATTGCTTGTATCATTGCAGGCTATGTTATCTGGCGTTTTGTGTTAGGTAATGAATCTAATTTTAAAATCAAAGATCCAGGCACAGACTTTATGTCTAAATTTTGGCCTAACCACAAAGGACCAATTGGTGCAATTAATAAAATGTATGAAGGTGGTATCGTTGTACCTATCTTAATTGGTAGCTTATTAGTGGTATTAACTTTTGTTGTTGAAAGATTATTAACAGTAGCTAAAGCTTCTGGTACTGGTAGCAATACTGAATTTATTCGCAAAGTTCAATTTCATTTAGCAAATAAAGAAATAGACAAAGCAATTACTGAATGCGATAAACAAAAAGGTTCTGTTGGTAATGTTATGAAATCAGGTTTGAAAAAATACAAGGAAATGATTTCTAATACTGAATTAACTACCGATCAAAAAGTATTAAACATTCAAAAAGAAATTGAAGAAGCAACTGCATTAGAATTACCTATGTTAGAAAAGAACTTAGTATTCTTATCAACAATCGCATCTGTAGCAACTTTATTAGGTTTGTTCGGAACGGTATTGGGTATGATTCGTTCGTTCTCTAAATTAGGGGATGACAGTGGTGGTGGTGGTGAAGCAGCTAAAGAATTATCTCAAGGTATTTCTGAGGCATTGTATAACACTGCATTGGGTATTGGTACTTCAGCAATCGCGATTATTATGTATAATGTGTTTACTACAAGAATTGATGGTATTACATATGGTATCGATGAGTCTGGATTTACTTTAACGCAAAGTTTTGCAGCAAACTACAAATAGTAGTAAACTATTTAGATAAGGGAACTTATAAATTAATTAAAAGAGAATAAAAATGGGTAGAGCCAAATTACCACGTAAGAGTACCAGCATCGACATGACAGCCATGTGTGATGTGGCTTTCCTTCTATTGTCATTTTTTATCTTAACGACTAAATTTAAACCTTCGGAAGCAATTGCTGTAACTACACCAAGTTCAGTTGCCGCTAAGAAAGCTCCGAAAAAGAATTTTGTATTGGTTACGATAGATAAAGACGGTAAAGTTTTTCTTTCAATAGATGATAAGAACAAAAGAGGTGACGTTATTGAATATTTAAATACATACAACCAATTGGGTGCGAATGTAGATAAATTCAAAAAAGCCGATTATATCGGTGCATCTTTTGCGCAATTAAAATCTTTTTTAGATAAACCACAAGAGCAAAGAGTTGGAGATCAACTCCCTGGCATTCCTTGTAAGGATTCTACGAATAATGAACTTGTCGATTGGATGCGTGCAGTAAACTCAGCATATGCCGGAACTAAAATGGACTTATTAGTAAAAGGCGATAATCTTGCTAAATATCCTTCATTCAAGGGGGTGATTACTGCATTCAAGAAAAACGATATTCAGAAGTTCCAGATTGTTACAAATCCTGAAAGCGCACCTATCGGTTCAGAGTTGTATAACAGACCTAACAAAGGAGAAGGAAATCAGGAGAATAACTAAATTATAAACTAATTAAAAGCTATTTATTATGGCAGAATTAGATACCTCGGGTGGGGGACATAAGAAAGGACCTGGTGTCAAAAAAGGAAAAAAATTATCAACGCGTGTGGATTTAACACCGATGGTGGATTTAGGTTTCCTTTTAATCACCTTCTTCATCTTCACTACCACGATGAGTCAACCTACCGCAATGAAGTTGAACTTGCCAGATGATAAAGTAAAGCCTGAGGAGCAAAATAAAGCAAAGGAATCAGGTGCTTTAACAATTTTGATGGGTGCAGATAATCATATTTACTATTACGAAGGACAGTTAAAACCTGATGCTTCTAATTTTAAATCCGCATCTTACAATGGCGAAAATTCAATTCGTGATGTAATAATGAATAAGAAGAAAAGTGTAAGAAGTATGGCTCAGGACCCTAACGATCCAGAGCATGACTTGGTAGTTGTAATTAAGCCAAGCCAATATTGCACTTATAAAAATGTGATTGATATTTTGGATGAGATGTCCATTAACCTCGTAAAAAAATATGCTTTAGTGGATATTTTTGATGCAGAAGAGCAGTTGATTAAAATATCAGATACCCAAAAACCTTAATCACAATTAAAAGTATTTAAAATGGACGCAAATAAAATATTAACAGCTGATGGCCTTGACCTCATTTTTGAGGGGCGATACAAGGATTTTGGTGCGTATGAGTTAAGAAAATCATACAACAAAAGAATCCTAATCGCATTAATAGCAATGCTTTTAACTGCAGCATTATTTTCTGCAGGCTCTATTTATTCTAATAGCGGCAAGAAGAAAAAGAAATCAGCGGAAACATTTGTTGAAGATGTTTCTTTAGTTGATTCTAAAACAGAAAAGGAAAAACTTCCTCCACCGCCACCGCCGCCGCCAAAGCAAGAGCCACCAAAAGTGGAATTAGCAAAGTTCACACCTCCTAAAATTGTAAAAGACGAGGAAGTGAGAAAAGAGGATGAAGTGAAAGAGCAAGAAAAATTAGAAGAAGTAAAAATTGGTAGTTTTGACCAAAAAGGGGACAAGATAGATGTGGTAGCTGCTCCTGTTGAAGTTAGCACTGGGCCTACTCAAGTTCCTGACGAAGAAACTGACAAGATTTTCACTTCAGTGCAAATTCAATCTACCTTCCCAGGGGGACCAGAAGCTTGGGCTAAATTTTTGACTAGAACCTTAAATAGGGATTTACCAGTTGAAAATGGGGCACCTGCAGGAATTTATAAAGTAATTGTATCCTTCGTTGTATCAAGAGACGGTTCAATTTCAGATGTAAAGGCTGAAAACGATCCAGGTTATGGTACAGCAGCTGAAGCAGTTCGTGTAATTCAAAAGGGACCTAAATGGACACCTGCTGAACAAAATGGACACAGAGTAATTTATCGTCACCGACAAGTTATTGGCTTCCAGGTTACAGAAGATTAATAATTTTAAGCATAATGTTAATCCATTAAGCTAGAAAGTATAACAGTTTTAAAAGTCCCGCTTTATAGCGGGACTTTTTTTATGGATACGACATATCTTTGCGCTATGCGTGAAAATTTGAGTTCTTGGAATGATACTATTGTTGCATTAGCAACAGCACCAGGTCTTGGGGCAATTGCAGTGATTCGATTAAGTGGTCCCAATGCCATTGAAATTGTTGCAAAATCATTTTCTAAGAAAAGTATCTTAAAGCAGCCAACCCATACTGTACATTTTGGTAAATTAGTTAGTGGAAACGAAGTGATTGATGAAGTAGTGGTTAGTTTATATCGAGCTCCACGCTCTTATACGGGAGAAGAGGTTGTAGAAATTTCTTGTCATGGTGCTCCACTAATTCAAGATGCAATTTTGCAGTTAATGATTGAGTTAGGCGCTAGGATGGCGAAGCCTGGAGAATTTACACAGAGAGCATTCCTAAATGGGAAATTGGACTTAACACAAGCGGAAGCAGTAGCGGACTTAATAGCCAGTAATACAGAAGCTGCCCGTAAAACAGCATTGCATAATTTGAAAGGAGGATTTTCAAATGATTTGCAAATTATGCGCGAAAAATTAATAAAATTTTCCGCACTCATCGAACTTGAATTAGATTTCTCTCAAGAAGATGTGGCTTTTGCAAATAAAAAAGAACTTGAGATACTGGTGCAACAATTGCAATTAAAAACGCAGGAATTATTGGATTCATTTAAGCTAGGAAATGTAATAAAAAATGGAGTGCAGGTTGCCATTGTAGGCAAGCCCAATGCAGGAAAATCTACCTTGTTAAATGCACTATTAAACGAAAATAGGGCATTGGTAAGTGAAATACCTGGCACTACGAGGGATACGGTGGAAGAGTATTTAAATATAGGTGGTGTAATATTTAAACTAATAGACACTGCTGGAATCAGAAACTTTACTACAGATGCTATAGAACAAATGGGTATTGAAAAAAGTAAGGAAAAAATTTTAGATGCAGATATTGTAATTGCACTGTTTGATATAAATGATGAGGGTATGGAACAAGCCAAGGTTTGGCAAGCTGAATTAGAAAAGGAAAAGTTAGTACTCGTTGGGAATAAAAAGGATTTATTAAAGGACCCATCTATTTTATCAAACGATGCTATGCAAGAAGTTGTATTTATTTCTGCCAAAGAAAAGGACAATATTAAGCAGCTTGAAAATGTATTATACGAAAAGGCAGTTGGGGATGGCTTACATAAAGAAGGCACTATTATTACCAATGCAAGACATGTAAGTTCCCTTAAAAAACTTTCACTTGCTTTAAATGATGTAGAAACTGGCTTACAGCACAATGTAACGGGGGACTTACTTGCTTTAGATATAAGACAAGCGCTACATTATTTAGGTACCATTACAGGACAAATCACCAACGAGGATCAATTGGATTTTATCTTTTCAAAGTTCTGTATTGGAAAGTAACTGCTTCCATTAAAAAATATGACTTCACCATTTCATCAAATTATTAAAGAACAAGGCCTTGTTATATTAGATGGCGCTTTAGCAACGGAACTAGAAGCAAGAGGCGCAAATTTAAATCACGCTTTATGGTCGGCTAAATTGCTTGCCGAAAATCCTGCCCTTATTCAAAAAGTGCATGAACATTATTTACAAGTTGGGGCCAATGTTATTTCCACAGCAAGTTATCAGGCTAGTTTTTTAGGATTTGAAAAACAAGGGTATACTAAACAAGAAGCAATTCATTTTTTACAAAATAGTGTACAACTTGCAATAGATGCAAGAGATCAATATGTAAAGCAATTCACTAACCCTTTATCCATAAAGCCACTCGTAGCCGCATCTATAGGGCCCTATGGAGCAGCCTTAGCGGATGGATCGGAATATACAGGGTATAAAAATGTTTCGGTAAAAACTTTAATGGAATTCCACGAGGAAAGATTAGTTGTTTTATCAAATACGCAAGCCGATATTTTAGCATTTGAAACTATTCCTTGCATTGAAGAAGCATTAGCGATTAAGGAACTACTTAAGTTGCATCCTCAAAAACAAGCTTGGATAAGTTTTAGTTGTAAAGATGGTTCTCATTTAAGTAGTGGGGAACTATTTGAAGATGCCATAAAATTGTTAGAGGACGCGGATCAAATTATAGGCGTAGGAGTAAATTGCACCCCACCAGCATGTATACTTTCGCTAATTCAAATTGCCAAACCCATTACAAGTAAAGTAATATTAGTATATCCCAACAAAGGAGAGACCTATAATGCAATTGATAAAGTATGGGAACATGTAGATGGCTGTAAGCTTACTTTTTTTGAAAACGCAACAATGTGGTTAGAAGCTGGCGCAAAAGCAATAGGTGGATGTTGTAGAACAAGTCCTGCTGATATTAAGCAGTTGAGCGAACTAATCGTTAAAGCGTAAATATATTTTAGAATTTTAATAATTAATTAAGTTTTTCATGCATAAAATAATCGCATTATTTTTTTTTATTTTAATGGTGAAAATTGGGCAGGCTCAACAAGAAGTGACTGTATTTGAATCTGGTACCGAAGGGTATAAGATTTTTAGAATACCATCCATTATCCAAACACCTAAAAAAACTATTGTCGCCTTTGCCGAAGGACGCAAAAATGGAGGTGCTGATTTTGGAGATATTAAAATTGTTATGAAAAAAAGTATGGACAAGGGCAAGACCTGGTCAAGTTTAAAAGTTGTCGCATCCTATGCTCATTGGCAGGTGGGCAATGCCGCACCGGTGGTAGATTTATTAGACCCAAATTATCCCAATGGGAAAATTTACCTTTTTTACAACACTGGCAATGTTAGTGAAATGGATCTTAGGCAGGGAAAGGGGGTGAGAGAGGTATGGTACATTAGTTCCGAGGATGAGGGTGAAACCTGGACTGCTCCTGTGAACATTACTACTCAGGTGCATTACCCAAATGGAACAATGGAAGGTAGAACTTACACAAGTGATAAAGATTGGAGAACCTATGCCAATACCCCAGGCCATGCAACACAATGCTTGGAAGGCAAGTTTAAGGGACGTATTTTTATTGCAGCAAACCATTCACAAGGGGGGTCGAAACCCAACTTTAAGGATTATTTTTCTCATGGATATTACTCCGACGATCATGGCAAAACATTTAAGCTTTCATCAACAATTGATATTGCTGGAAGTAATGAAGCAACCGCAGCTTTCCTAAGTAATGATCGTTTAATTTTAAACGCACGCAATCAATCAGGAGATATAAAATCTCGTATTGTTTCATTTAGCAACAATGGAGGCGAAAGTTTTGAAAAAGCGAATTTTGATAATGCATTGTCCGATCCCGTTTGTGAAGGAGCAATCTTGAATATTGGAAAGCTAAAAGGAAAAGCTATTTTGGCATTTGTCAATGCTGCAGATACCGTAAACAGAAACAACCTAAGTTTAAAAATAAGTTTTGATGAAGGAAAAACCTGGCCCATTCAAAGATTAGTAGATGGGACAACGAATCCGATTTTGAGTCAAAAAGATTTTACTGCTTATGCTGATTTAATTAAAACCGGACGCAGAGAAATAGGAGTATTGTATGAAAAGGAAAACTATCGTAAAATGGTTTTCAAGCTAGTTAAATGGTAAATCTAATTTAATGAATGGTCAAATTGGTATAGTCTTTCACAAAGTGTATTACATTGTCAAATTTTTCAAATTCTGCTTGTTCGTGCGCTCCAAAAATAACTACTGTTTTCATGCCCGCATTTTGAGCGCACTCAACACCTTTGGGGGTGTCTTCAAAAACAATACAATCTGCAGGAGCTAAACCAAGTTGTTGCGCACATTTTAAAAAAGTTTCCGGGTCGGGTTTGCTCTTTACAACATCATTGGCACTCACAATGGCGTCAAAATAATGTCTAATCTCCATATTGTCAATTACAAAATTAATATTATCTATAATGGCTGCCGAACCAATCCCCATTTTAATATGATGCTTTGCAGTATTGGCTAAAAAAGCTTCTAGTCCGTCTATTAATTTTAAATGAGGCTTAAATTCAATGCGGTACAAAGCCTCTTTATCAGTTCCTAATTTTATTTTTTCTTCCATCGAAAAACGTTTGGGAAAAATACGCTCTAAAAGTTCATCATTTTTTCCATAACATTCATGTTTCATTTCGGCTAGGGTAAGATTTCCTCCTAGTTTAATTATTTCCTTATGCCATGCGGCAATATGGTAAGGCATATCATTCACCATAGTGCCATTTAAATCAAATAAGAAACCCTTTGCGTTTGAGAACATAGCATGAATCGTCATAGATATTTATAAATAATTAAAGTTTATTGCTGTTTTGAATAATAAACTTTCGCGGCTTGCATAATTTCTTTTATTTGCTTTTCCAGTTTCTTGGCCGTATAGTAGTTTTCAATTCTCTTTATAGGGTTCATTGTATTATTGTTTACTGTACAATCATACAATACAGCAGTAATTGCTTTTTCGGTATCGTAGTAGGCAGATATTGTCAGTTTGGTTTCAATATCTTCTATTTGAAGTATAGATTTTGCATTGTCAATCATTCCACCCTTATCCACCCTAAGGGTGCAGTTGTCGAAAGTAAAAGTGCTAGTTTTGTCATCCTTTTGTTTAAACGGCATCCATTTATCCCAATATTGTGTTTGAACAATCCCCTTTTCTCCATCGTAAGCAGATTTTGGAAAATTATCTAGTCCTTTAATGACAATTTTACTTGGTATAAATAAGTAAACAAAATAGAAGGCGGCAATAAAGATAATTGCAAAGGTAATTTTAAGGTATTTCATAAAACGCTCAAGTTTGTAGTGCAAATTTAAAAAACTAGTGGCGACAAAGCACTTTTTTTTAAAAAAATCACTATTTTTAATCAATATAGGCAGTGATTGACTGCTACCAAAATGAATATGAAGAAAATTGTTTCCATATCCCTACTTGTAATACTTTGTTTCAATATCATTGGCTATAAATTTGTGGCTAATTATTTTGAAAAAAAGGCGATTTCGGATATGCAAACTGCTTTATATGAAAATAAGTATGATGAATCCGAATTGGTTAGTTTTAAAACAGCCTTAAATCAACCCTATGTCACCAATACAGATGGCTATGATTATATTGACGGTGAAATGGACGTGAACGGCACTTATTATCAGTATGTAAAAATGAGAATATACAATGACACCCTGGAAGTATTGTGTATTCCTAACTATACTAAATCTAGTATTTCAGAAAAAAAACACGAGCTTTCTAAACAACTCACGGATTTAGCGAATACGAATCAATCCAAAAAGTCTTCAAGTAGCTCAATGGCTAAATCACTTATTTCTGAATATACCATATCGCATCATTTTGATATTTATTCTTTCCATGCAAGCTCAAAACTTACACATCACACTATTTATAAGATGCCATCAAGTTTTGATATTTTAAATAGCATAGTTAAACCGCCACAGGCCTAATTTCCTTTTTGTTTAATTGGAACATTTGCAAGTATAAAAGGCATTGAATTTGCATTTTATATTGTTCTTATCATTCACTTTATTTTATGAAGTTCATTACTAATATAGTATTGCTATTTTAGTAATGAATAAGCAGATTTATTAAAACAGGTTTAAACCAGAAGATACAATGAAAAAATATATATTTTCAATATTATTATTGATGGCTTTTTATCATCGCGGGAATGCACAAGGTTGTGTTGCCATAAGAACAGTTGGAGGATTAAATACCATGGAGCATGCTATGCATAATATGATGATGCATGATAGTTCTATGAAAAAAATAGAAGCGCCTAAATGGGACTTAAACATTAGCGGCAGATATTTTAAATCTTACAAACATTTTAATGGAACTGATGAAGTCACACAAAGAGTAGCAGATGGCACAGATGTTCGTAATTTTAGCCGTACACTTGATGTTTCACTTCAAAGAAGAATAAACGAGCAATGGATTGTAGGTATTAATTTACCTTTAGCATACAACGAAAGAACATCACTTTATGAACATGTAAGCAATGTAAAAGGTAGTCCGAGATATTCTACTTTTTCACAAGGAATTGGGGATATTCGTATTACTGCATACAAGTGGTTAATTGCACCTAAGGACGGTAATAAAGGAAATTTATTAGGCGGAGTTGGTATTAAGTTGCCAACGGGTAATTATAAGACAACCGATGTATTTCATAATACTAAAACAACTACCCGCGTTGGTCCTGTGGATCAATCCATTCAGCTGGGTGATGGCGGGTGGGGCGTAAGCTTGGAGTTAAATGGGTTTAGAAGCATTAACAATACTTGGAGCTTATATAGCAATGCTTATTACTTGATTAACCCTAGAGGTAATAATGGCGTTAGTACCGCTAGGGGAGGTGTTGCAACTGCTGCTGCCATTAAGTACACTTCGGATGTAATGAGTGTGCCGGATCAGTATTTATTAAGGGCCGGTACCAACTGGACTAAAAATGCTTTGACCATTTCATTGGGAGCTAGATATGAGGCTATTCCTGCAAAGGATTTGATTGGGGACAATACAGGATTTAGAAGACCAGGAAATGTTTTGGCCATTGAACCAGGCGCCAACTATAACTATAAAAAATTTAATTTTTATTTATATGCACCGGTTGCTATTAGAAGAGAGCGTCCGCAAAGCTATCCAGATATCTTAAAAACAAAAGATACCGGCGTTTTCTCAAGAGGTGATGCCGCATTTGCGGACTACAGTATTAGTATTGGAATGGGTTATAGGTTTTAAGTTAAAATACAGTTGATACAACCCACCTAGCAATTGTTAGGTGGGTTTTTTATTCAAAAATACTATTGTTCAAATGCTTAAATGCTTCCATGGCTCCCATATATTCACAGGTTCTGGCACCTGCCTTGTTAGCGTTGAAAATAATTTTTCGCCAATGAGCAATTTCAATGAATTGAATATCGGATGGCTTTTGGTGTAATAGTTGGTATAAAACGGCACCTACAAAAGCATCCCCAGCCCCGGTGGCATCTAGTGCGGTGATGCTTATGCTGTCAATGATTTCTAAATGGTTACCAACGGATAATAAAGTTCCCTCTTTCCCCAAAGTAATTGCAAAAACAGCAGTTGATTTTTTTCTTAATGCTGTCGCGGCAAGTTGCACGGTTTCGCATCCAGTTAAAAGCAATGCTTCTTCATCACTCATTTTAAAAAAATGTGATTGTTCAATAAATGGCCAGCATTGCTCAATAAAACTTTGCGTATTGTTTTGAAATAATAAGTGACGATAGTTTGGATCAAAACTTATGATTGCATTATTTATTTTAGCTTCGGCCAATAAATGGGTATAGGCATGTTTTAGGGGGCCAGGTAAAAAACTTGTGGCTGATCCAAAATGCACAATTTGGTATTCATTTAATTTTATTTCAGTTAAATCCGCGATACTTAATTGACCATCTGCGCCTCTATTAAAATAAAAATCTCTATCTCCGTTTTCCATTAATGAGACAAAAGCAAAAGTGGTAAAATAGTTTGGATCTTGCATTACCCACTTTGTATTTACGCCCATTTCATTTAGCAACTCAGTAATATGTTGTCCAAAAGGGTCATTGCCTACTTTTGCAGCCATATCTACTTTAGCACCAAGCGCTGCAATGGCGGCTGCAACATTTGCAGGTGCACCCCCCGCCTTTTTTAAAAAATTTTGCCCTTTTGATAAGCTACTACCCCTATCGGTACAAATCATATCAATCAATGCTTCTCCTATACATAATACTTTCATAACATAAATTAATTAGCTTAAATACTTTCATGTTAAATATAGTCAATTTGTGTTTTTTGAACATGCTTTTCAAAGTATCTTTGTACCCTATCTTTTTTAAATACGCTTGAATGGCTTATCCAATATCCTATAACAAATCCGAAGTGCTTCAGGCATTACGCTATCATTTTATAAAACAAAGAGAAATAAAATCTTTAATGATTTTTGTAAATGTATATGCGATTATAACGGCGGTTTTATTGTTTATGAAAAAAATAAGACCCGAGCCCTTTTTGCTCGGCTCTATTTTATGGATATTACTTATGGCTTTCTTTTGGTTTGTGCTTCCTAACTTATTCTATAAAAAAACCATGTTATTTAAAGAAAACTGGCAATTTGATTTTAATGAGCAGGGAGCTACACTGGTAGGCAATTTGGGGGAGGCCAATTGGGAATGGAAACTGGTAACCACTTATTTTGAAAGTCCGTATTTCTTTCATTTTTATTTTAGCCAAAAAAGCTTTTTTATTGTTCCCAAAATAAATATCCCTATTGAAAGCCAACATCTAATTAGGGGATATTTAAAAGATAAGTAGTTTACCCTTGTTTTATTGCCCATTTACTATTATCCGTTCGTAAAATAAGCTACTTTTTTAGTAGTTTATAGGCTAGAATTTTAGGCAAATAGACTAAAAAGAGTCAAAAAACACACATTTCATACCTAAAGATTAAAATGTGCAAACAAAATGGCAAATAAAATATGGCAATTTTAACAAAAAGTATATTTTTGCGCCGTAAACAAAACTATTTACAATGTCAGACATCGCATCAAGAGTTAAAAAAATCATCGTTGACAAATTAGGCGTTGATGAAGCAGAAGTTACAAACGAAGCATCATTTACAAATGATTTGGGAGCAGATTCTTTAGACACCGTTGAGTTAATCATGGAATTTGAAAAAGAATTCAACATCTCTATCCCAGACGAACAAGCAGAGACAATTACTACTGTTGGTCAAGCTGTAGCTTACATAGATGAGCACGCTAAATAATTGTAATAATTATTTGACGGCTTCCAATCAAACACAGCATACTTAATCCGCCTTTTTGAGCCTTTGCTTTAAAGGCGGATTATTAATTTAAAACAAAAAGACATGCAAACTAAACGCATTGTTGTTACAGGTATTGGTACATTAAATCCATTGGGTAATAATCTTAGTGAATACTGGGAAAATTTGGTGAATGGTGTTTCAGGTGCAGCTATGGCAACACAGTTTGATGCTTCTAAGTTTAAAACAAAATTTGCTTGTGAAATTAAAGGCTTTGATGCGACCAATTTTATGGATCGCAAAGAAGCTAGAAAACTAGACCGCTTTTCTCAAATTGCACTAGTAGCAAGTGATCAAGCAGTTTTAGATGCTGGTATTACCAAAGAAAATGTAGACCATGATAGAGTGGGGGTGATATTTGCGAGTGGTATTGGGGGCTTAACTACTTTTACCGAAGAAGTCACCAATTTTGTGCATGGTGACGGAACACCAAGGTTCAATCCTTTCTTTATTCCTAAAATTATTTTAGATATTGCCGCTGGCCAAATTTCCATGAAGCATGGTTTTAGAGGGCCTAACTATGCAGTTGTGAGTGCATGTGCTTCAAGTACCAATGCAATTATTTCGGCAATGGATAATTTAAAATTAGGCAAAGCGGATATTATTATTACGGGTGGAGCTGAGTCCGTTATTGGTATTGCAGGTATGGGTGGATTCAATGCTATGAAAGCAATGAGTGAGCGTAACGACGATCCTAAAACAGCAAGCCGTCCTTATGACAAGGATCGGGATGGTTTTGTAATGGGTGAAGCGAGTGGCGTATTAGTCTTAGAAGAATTAGAGCACGCTATTAAACGCGGCGCCAAAATATATTGCGAAGTAGTAGGTGGTGGTGCAACAGCCGATGCCTATCATTTAACAGCGCCACATCCGGAAGGATTGGGAGCTAAAAATGTAATGAATGCAGCCTTAAAAGATGCAGGTATGGTGGCAACCGATATTGACTACATTAATACGCATGGAACTTCAACACCGTTGGGTGATATTGCTGAATCAAAAGCAATCTTAGATGTATTTGGAGAGCACTCTTATCATTTAAATATTAGCGCCACTAAATCCATGACGGGTCACTGTTTGGGAGCAGCTGGTGTGATTGAAGCAATTGCATGTATTCAGTCTGTTATTCACGACATTGTACCTCCTACTATTAATCATTTTACAGACGATCCGGAATTAGACAACCGTTTAAATTTTACTTTTAACAAAGCACAAAAGCGTGTGGTGAACGCAGCCTTGAGTAATACTTTTGGCTTTGGTGGACATAATGCTTGTGTGATTGTGAAAAAATATAAGGCTTAATTTAAGTTCAGTGAAACGCCGCATTAATCAATTCATTTCTTTATTTAAAAAGACAGGGTTTGAGGCAGATTTACATAATTTACTAGGATATCGAACTAGGAATGTTTTACTTTTTCAAACAGCATTCAATCATCGTTCAGTAAAAGACAATCCAACCGAAAACAATGAGCGTTTAGAGTTTTTGGGGGACGCAGTGATTGGTACGGTGGTAGCCGATTATTTATTTAAAAAATATCCATACAAGGGAGAAGGTTTTTTAACCGAGATGCGATCTAAAATGGTGAACCGAGCACAGCTAAATAATATCGCTGTGCAAATGGGACTGCGCAAAATGACAAGGTTTAATAAAATGGATGGAGGATTAAGAACCAGTCAAATTTTTGGCAATACCCTAGAAGCCTTAGTGGGCGCCATTTATTTGGATAAGAAATATGACTTCACTAGAAAATGGATTGTAGAAAAAATGATACAACCTTATTTGTTCATGGACGATTTAGAGCAAATAGATATTAATATTAAAAACAAAATTATTGGTTGGGCATTAAAACAGGGAAAGCAAATTGATTTTGTTTTAGCGGGAGAGCAATTGGAAGGACGTCGTCGCTTGTTCACTATTAATGTCGTGCTGGATGGCGAGGTAATTGCTAGTCAAAAAGGTTTTACCAAAAAAGACGCTAGCCAGTTGGCGGCTCAAAAAGCCATTGAGACAATGGGTATTTAAATGCTTTGACAAAGTTCAATGAGCACGCCATTGCTATCTTTTGGATGAACAAAGCAAACTAACTTATTATCTGCTCCTTGTTTAGGGGTCTCATTTAGTAGGGTGAAGCCTTCCAATCGGAGGCGGTCCATTTCGGCTTGAATATCAGGCACTTCAAAAGCTATATGATGCATTCCTTCCCCCTTTTTAGCTATAAATTTAGCAATTACCCCATCCGGCTCGCTACTTTCCAGTAATTCTATCTTACTGCCATGCTGCAAAAAAAAGGCGGTATTTACACTTTCCGAAGCCACAGATTCGGTCTTATAACAGGGGCTGTTTAAAAGCCTTTCAAAGAGTGGTATACTTGTCTCCAAGTTTTTTACTGCAATCCCTATGTGTTCTACGTTATAGCCCATTTTATTTTGTTTTACGAATTGGGAAAAAAATACCCCTCAAAGCTAACGAAAACGTGTTAATCGGTAGCTAAGCTTTACTTTTGTAGTCTGAAAATCAAACACACACATGTTAAAATTACCTATTTATCTTGATCACAACGCAACTACCCCTATGGATCCAAGGGTATTGGAAGCGATGATTCCTTATTTTACCGAGAATTTCGGAAACGCAGCAAGTCGTAATCACTCATTTGGCTGGCATGCGGAAGAAGCGGTGGATTATGCACGTGAGCAAGTGGCTAAACTAATAGGGGCAGATCCTAAAGAAATCATCTTTACTTCGGGTGCCACCGAGGGAGATAACTTAGCTATTAAAGGAGTATACGAAATGTATGCAAGTAAGGGCAATCACATTATTACTTGCACTACTGAACATAAAGCCGTTTTAGACACTTGCAAGCACCTTGAAAAATTAGGCGCTGAAGTAACTTATTTAGAAGTACAACCGGATGGATTAGTAGATTTAAAAGTACTAGAAGCTGCAATGAGACCTACTACCATTTTAGTTGCCATCATGTATGCAAACAATGAAATTGGTGTGGTTCAACCCGTAAAAGAAATTGCAGCGATTGCTAAAAAGCATGGCGCCTTATTTTTTACTGATGGGGTACAAGCAGTAGGTAAAATTCCGGTAGATGTAATTGCAGATGGGATTGATATCATGGCTTTTACTGCGCACAAAATGTACGGTCCTAAAGGGGTTGGTGCATTGTATGTACGTCGTAAAAATCCAAGAGTAAAAGTAACTGCACAAATGGATGGCGGTGGCCATGAAAGAGGAATGCGTAGTGGTACACTAAATGTTCCAGGTATTGTAGGATTTGGAAAGGCTTGTGAAATTGCTAGAACCGATATGGCTGAGGATACTGCAAGAATTTCTAAATTAAGAGATAAATTAGAAGCCGCATTAAGTCAGATAGATGAGTCATATGTAAATGGAAATCCGGCACATCGCTTACCACATGTAAGTAATATTTCTTTCAAATATGTAGAAGGGGAAGGTTTAATGATGGGCTTTAATAAAGACATCGCACTTTCGTCTGGATCGGCTTGTACATCTGCTTCTTTGGAACCTAGCTATGTTTTAAAAGCATTGGGATTAGGGGATGATTTAGCACATAGTTCATTAAGATTTGGATTGGGCCGTTATACCACTGAGGAGCAAATTGATTTCACCATTAAGGCGGTAACAGATACGGTACTTAAATTGCGTGAAATGAGTCCTCTTTGGGAAATGTTTAAAGAGGGTGTGGATATTGATGCAATTCAATGGGCACATCACTAATCTATTTCAAACAAATTATTTTTTCTTTTTTCGAAATAAAAATTATCAAAACAACTTAAAAATACAACAATGGCATATTCAGATAAAGTAATTGATCATTATTCTAATCCTAAAAATGTAGGAACCCTAGATAAAGCATCAAAAAGTGTAGGTACTGGTTTAGTAGGTGCACCAGAATGCGGAGACGTAATGCGTTTACAAATTCAAGTGGACGACGCAACAGGTATTATTACGGACGCTAAGTTTAAAACCTTTGGTTGCGGTTCTGCGATTGCTTCTAGCTCATTGGCTACAGAGTGGCTAAAAGGAAAGTCGGTTGACGAAGCGGTGAAAATTGACAATATGGATTTAGTAGAGGAATTAAATTTACCGCCAGTAAAAATTCACTGTTCAGTTTTAGCAGAGGACGCAATCAAGTCAGCAATTAATGACTACCGTAAGAAAAACGGTTTAGAAGAGTTGGTTTTTGAAGAGCGTATCCACTAATTAATATTCCATGAGTGAAGTTGCAGAAAATACCATTTTAGTAAGCGATAAAGCAAAGGCAAAAGTTAAACAACTAATGCTGGATGCTGAAATTGCCAACGACTCCTCCTATTTTTTGAGGGTAGGAGTTGTGGGTGGCGGCTGCTCTGGATTAAGTTACAAATTGGACTTTGACAATGAGATAAAGCCAATGGATCAGGTTTTTGAGGACAATGGCGTGAAAGTAGTAACAGATTTAAAAAGCTTCCTATATTTAGTAAATACCGAATTGGATTTTTCGGATGGCCTAAATGGGAAAGGTTTTTATTTTAACAATCCCAATGCGAGTCGTAGCTGTGGTTGTGGAGAAAGTTTTGCGGTATAAAATAGCGTATGTTTTTTTCAAAAAGTTACAAATCTTTAAAAATTCACCATATTAATTTTAACTATTTATAATAAGTGCCTCAGTAACAACTGGGGTATTTTTTTGTAGCTTTGGGACCATGTGGGCAATTTGTAAAAAAGAATGGACGCAATATTTTAGCGGTTTAACCGGATACTTAATCATTGGGTTTTACCTAGTCGTTAATGGCTTATTCTTATTTGTTTTGCCCAACTTTAACATTTTTGACTTTGGGTACACTTCGTTGCAAGTTTATTTTGATTTTGCGCCCTGGTTTTTACTTTTATTGATACCTGCAATTACGATGCGTTGTTTTTCAGACGAGTATAAACAAGGCACTTACGAAATATTAAAAACCATACCTGTAAGTCCGTTTAAACTAGTTATTGCAAAGTTTTTAGGTTCTTTTTCAATCGTAGCATTTGCAATATTCCCCACTATTATTTATGCTTTTGCTTTGAATAGTCTTAGCATGGTTGGTGGATTGGACTGGGGCGCCACATTAGGTTCCTATTTTGGTTTATTATGTTTGTCCATTGTATACACAATGGTTGGCGTATTCACTAGTAGCACTTCAAAAAACAGTCTTGTATCTCTATTGACCGCTATTTTATTATCCATTTTATTATTTAAAGGGTTTGATTGGATAAGTGCGTTGCCTTTTATGCATAATGGCTATGAATATTATATAATGCAGCTTGGCTTGTCTTTTCACTATCAAAATTTGAGTAAAGGAGTAGTTGGGTCGGCCGATATTTTTTATTTCTGTTCCATTGCTACTTTATTTTGCATAGGAGCCATTGAGCAAATTAAGGGTAGTGTAAAATACTTAATTGTATTATTTGCAATATTATTTTTTAATTACGCTAGTACTTTATGGCCTATTCAGGCGGACCTTACTAAGGATCATAGATATACAATAAGCAAGGGTTCTAAAGAAATCATAAGTCAAGTAGAAAAACCTATTAAGATTCACCTTTATTTAGGAGGGGACCTACCTCCCTATTATAAGAAACTGTCTGAATCAACAAAGAGCTTGCTTCAACAGTTGCAAAAATTGAATCCCAATAATATTAAATGGGACTTGGAAGTGCCAAGTGAGTTATATAATGAGGAGCAATTGCCAAAATTTTATGATAGTCTTCAAAAAATGGGGGTTCCGGTAGAAGTAAAGCAGGTGCGCGAAAATGCAGCTGACAAGCGAGTAGATCAACTAACGGTTCCAGCTGCAGTTGTAGAAATGGAAGGGCAAAAACCTTATATCATTGATCTTCGATCAGATAAAAAATATTACAAAGCATACAATGTTGCAAAAGATATACAAACTGAAGATGAGGATGCAGAGGCGAATGCTGCTGAAGCCCAATTAGAGTATAAATTTATTCATGCAATTTATTTGTTAAATAGAACAACCATTCCAAAAGTGGGGTATTTGGTTGGAAATGGAGAGCCCACAGATTATACTATAAATGATATAGTATTATCAATTAAGGATCAGTATGCTTTAACGAAGGTTGATTTAAAGCAAGGCTTTCCAGATGCTAGTAAAATAAAAACCTTATTAATTGTTAAGCCGACACAAACATTTAGCGAAAAAGACAAATTAAAATTAGATCAATATGTATTGTCGGGTGGCAATATTATTTGGGCATTAGATAAATTATATGCAGAATACGACAGCCTACAACACTCCAATGGTAATTATGTTGCATTTGATAGAAATTTAGGACTTGATGACATTTTATTTAAATATGGAGTAAGAATTAATCCTAATTTATTGCAGGACGTAAATTGCGCGAAAATTCCATTTGTAATAGGTAGCAATCCAGATGGTTCACCTATCATGCAAAGGACCCCCTGGCCTTATTATCCTTTTGTGTTTGGAAATGAAAACAACCGAATTACACAAAATATTGACAGGGTAGTAACTTTTTTCCCATCTAGTATTGATACAATAGCCAATGCCAATATTGCAAAAACAATATTGCTTGCTACTGACACCAATAGCAGGGTGATAGCAACGCCTAACTTGATTTCGGTGAATAGTGTAAAAGACGAAACCGATTTATTAAGCTTTAATAAACACCACTTGCCGGTAGCGGTGATGTTGGAAGGAAAATTCAATTCATTATTTGCAAATCGCATATCTGCTTTAGAAAAGGACAGTGTTCAGCTTATTTCTGGCAAACCTTTTCTTGCAAATGGAAGTGCGGTTTCAAGACAAATTGTAATTTCGGATGCAGACATCATCACCAATTCAGCAATTAAAGATGAACAAGGAAGCCCCTTGCCTTTAAAAATGGGCATGTTGCCACAGGACCCGTATCAATTTTCAAACCATAATTTTTTCTTGAATTGTGTTGCTTATTTAAACGATCCCGATGCATTATCAGAGAGTAAAAACAAAGTGATTGTGATGAGGTTATTAGATAAGGCCAAACTTGAAAAAACAAAAGTTTATTGGCAACTAGCATTGGTATTTGGCCCACTATTAATATTACTATTGTTTTATGTTATTTGGGATACTTACAGAAAAAAACAATTTGCTGCTTAATATTTTATTACCTTCACGTATGAGCAAAGATCAAATTGTATATACTGTTTTTGGATGCATCATTGCTGTTGCTTTGGTGATTGACTTAGGTTTTTTAAGTAAAAAAAATTCCATTATTTCTGTGGGTCAAGCATTGAAACAAACCTTTATGTGGGTGTTACTTGCACTAGGATTTTTCATTTTTATGTGGATAGAGGAAGGGCAAAAAATTGGGCTAGAATTTTTAAGTGGCTATTTAATGGAATGGAGTTTGAGTATAGATAATATTTTCGTTTTCATTTTAATTTTCGATTCATTTAAAGTTAAAGAGAAAAATTATCCAAGGGTACTACTCATTGGCATTTTAGCTGCGATTATATTTCGTATTTTATTTATTACGGTTGGTGTTGCGCTGGTAGCAAAATTTTCATGGGTACTTTATCTATTTGGCGTATTCTTGGTTTATACAGGGGTGCACATGTTTATGGCCAATGGGGACGAAAATTTTGACCCACATAATTCTAAAATTTACAAGTTGCTCAAAAAAATACTACCTATTGGATCAACGGATGGAGACGGCAAATTTGTAATAAGGGACCACAATAATAAACCTGTTTATACTAGCTTATTTGTTGTTGTAATATTGTTGGCTGCTATTGATATTGTCTTTGCCTTGGATTCTATCCCTGCTGTTATGGGTATTTCTAATAGTAGTTTGGTAATATACACCTCAAATATTTTTGCAATACTTGGTTTAAGATCCTTATTCTTTTTATTAAGGGGCGCTGTAAATAAATTTGAGTATTTGCAGCAAGGCATCGCAATTGTTTTAGTTTTTATTGGCGTAAAAATGCTAGGAGAACACTACTTAAATTTATGGATGGATAAAAATGCGCAAGTGATATTGTCTTTATTGGTTATTTTGTTTTGTATCATGGGCTCAATATTGTACTCCATATTTATCAATAAGCAAAAATCAACTAAGGTTTCCAAAGACTAGCTTATCTTTGTGCTCATTTCAAATTATACCATGAACGGGAAAAAAATTATTGCATTAATTCTGGTTATTCTATTTATAGATCAGGCCATCAAATTTTACATTAAATTAAACTATTACATTGGCGAAGAGCATGTTATGTTTGGAAATTGGGCTAGACTTCATTTTGTTGAAAATGAGGGCATGGCTTGGGGTTTGAAATTTGGGGGCAATGCTGGAAAAATAATATTAACCCTATTTAGACTAGGTGCAGTGATTTGGGGTGCATTTTTAATTAAAGGGTTTATTGCCAAAAAATACCACAACGGGTTTATTGTTTGCGCGGCTTTAATTTTTGCCGGTGCAGTTGGTAACTTAATTGATAGTCTTTTTTACGGGATAATATTTGAACAGAGTATCCCATTCAAGGATCAAGTGGCTACTTTGTTCCCTAAAGCGGGCGGATATGCTCCTTTTTTACACGGAAAAGTAGTGGACATGTTTTATTTCCCTATGATGAATGGGCATTTTCCAAGCTGGTTCCCAATATGGGGAGGTGAGGAATTTGAGTTCTTTCGCCCTGTTTTTAACTTCGCTGACGCTTCTATCAGTGTTGGTGTTATTTCATTATTTATATTCCAAAACAAGTTTTTTGGCAAGGGTAAGGATGAAAATTTAGAAAAAGAGCAAACTGAGCCCTTGGTATCCAAACCGGAATAAGCTTTTTACCGTCCTATTTCGTACCTTCGTGCCCTAAAAATCAGCTAGGACAAGCGTTTTATGAGCAACCAATACCCCGAATTCAATGGCTTACACCTGCCTACTATTGAGGCAGAGATATTAGCAACCTGGAAAAAAGAGCAGGCATTTGAGCAATCCGTAAGTTTACGAGAAGGCAAAACCCCTTTTGTGTTTTATGAGGGACCGCCAAGTGCCAATGGAATGCCAGGCATTCACCATGTTATTTCTAGAACCTTAAAGGATATGATGTGTCGTTATAAAACGATGCAAGGATTTCAAGTTAAAAGAAAAGGTGGTTGGGATACGCATGGTTTGCCAGTGGAATTAGGCGTAGAAAAAGAATTGGGTATCACGAAAGAGGATATTGGTAAGAAAATTAGTGTTGAAGAATACAATCAAAAATGTCGTGAAGCGGTTTTAAGGTATAAAAAAGAGTGGGACGATATCACCAATAAAATGGGGTATTGGGTGGATTTAAACAATCCGTATATCACTTTTGAAAATAATTACATTGAAACATTATGGTGGATTTTAAGTACCCTTTATAAAAAAGGATACTTATACCAAAGTGTAAGCATACAACCTTATTCGCCCGCTGCAGGAACAGGGTTAAGCTCACATGAATTAAATCAGCCAGGTACTTACAAGGATGTAAAAGACACTTCCACGGTTGCTATGTTTAAAGCAATACCGTCCGCGGATGCAAAATTTTTATTTGATGCAGCAGCTAATAATAAAAACAATCAGGATGTGTATTATATGGCATGGACCACCACGCCATGGACTTTGCCTTCCAATTTAGGATTAACAGTTGGCCCCAATATTGATTATGTTTTAGTCGCAACCTATAACCCTTACACTGCAATGCCAGTGAATGTGGTGTTGGCTAAAGCCTTAGTATCAAAATATTTTAAGGAAGAAGGGTTAACCATTGAAAGCTTTGCAGAAGGAGACAAAATAATTCCATGGAAAATACTTTCCGAATTTAAAGGAGCACAATTAAATGGATTACGTTACGAACAACTCATGCCATTTGAAGCAAACAATCCTGCAACATTCGAAGGAGATCCATTTAAAATTATTGTTGGAGATTTTGTTACCACCGAAGATGGAACTGGTATTGTGCATACCTCACCTGCATTTGGTGCGGATGACTATAAAGTGGGTCAAAAAAACAATTTAGGAATCATAACCCTAGTAGATAGAGCAGGAAAATTTGTAGAAGGCGTTGGAGAATTTAGTGGCCGTTATGTAAAAAATTATAAGGACGAAAAAGACTATGTAGATGTGAACGTAGACATCTGCGTGAAATTGAAAAAAGAAAATCGTGCTTTTAAAGTAGAAAAGTATGAGCACAACTATCCACATTGTTGGAGAACAGATAA
>CANHIR010000012.1 GCA_947461015.1 Bacteroidota bacterium
AAACGATTGCATATGAAAAATTCAAGAAGATCCTTTTTAAAAAATAGCACCATGGCTGTTATGGCAGGTGCATTTTTACCAAAAGTATTACAGGCAGCTACATTAGCACCTGCTAAAAAAATATCATTAATTGGTATTCAATTGTATTCGGTAAGAACCGATATGTTTAAGCAACCCCTTGAAACCTTAACAGCTTTGTCTAAGATGGGTTACAAGTTTGTGGAACATGCGAATTATGTAAACCGAAAATTTTATGGTTACAGCGCTACTGAATTTAAAAAGGTATTAAATGATTTAGGATTATCAATGCCAAGTGGCCATACGGTGATGAATGCAACCCATTTTGATAAATCAAAAAATGATTTTTCAGATGCTTGGAAATACACCGTAGATGACGCAGCTGCGATGGGTCAGGAATATGTGATTAGCCCTTGGATGGATGAAAAATTAAGACATAGTTATGACGGCCTTATGTATCAATTGGATGTATTTAATAAATCGGGCGAATTGTGTAAAAAACAAGGAATGAAATTTGGTTACCATAATCATGACTTTGAATTCACTGAAAAAATTAATGGTACACCTATTTATGATTTGATTATAAACAATACCGACCCGAATTTAGTTATTCAACAATTAGATTTTGGTAATATGTACGGTAGCGGTGGTCGTGCTAAAGAATGGATTGACAAATACCATGGTCGTTTCCCTTCCTTACACGTTAAAGATGAAATTAAAGTGGATGGGAAAGGTGAAATGAACGATGGCTATGATAGTACCACCATGGGAAATGGCGTGGTAGATCCTAAAGGATTATGTCTACTTGCTAAAAAAGTGAGTGGAGCACATCATTTTATTATTGAACAAGAGTCATACCAAGACAAAACCCCATTAGAATGTGCTAAAATTAATTTAGACATTATGAACACATGGGGATTGGTATAATATTTGAATTTTTAATTTCGCAGTAAGCTGTGAAATTTATAAAAAGCACAATCATAATGGTTGTGCTTTTTATTTTTCCTAACTTTAAGAAATCATCTAAAGATTATTTTATGAAGCATTTACGCCAAGGGTTTTCAGTTGTCTTATGTTTACTTATTGTATATACAAGTTTTGGGCAAAAAGCAGAAAAGGAAAGATGGGAAAAACATGTTGCACAAACTAATATAATAAGAGACGAATGGGGCATCCCACATATTTATGGAAAAACCGATGCAGATGCCATTTTTGGATTGATGTACGCGCAATGTGAAGAGAATTTTTCACAGATTGAAACCAACTATTTAGAAATGTTAGGTCGCAGTTCAGAAGCTCCCGTTTCAGGAATTGCTCAAATGCAAGGTGATGGGTATGCCGATTTAATGATGAAATTAATTCAGGATAGTGCCGAAGCGATTCATGATTTTGAGAGCAGTCCAAGCTGGTTTAAGAAATTATTAATTGCACACGCAGATGGGATAAATTATTATTTATATAAACATCCAGAAGTAAAGCCTAAAGTAATTCATCATTATCAACCTTGGTATCATTTAATGTGGACCGACGGCAGCGTTTCCCCAACACGCTATGGAGGAATAAGAAGAAAAGATGTATTTGATTTTTATAAAACACAGGATGTAAGTTTGAGTGCAAATTTATTGAACACAACTTCTAATTGGGCAGGTATTGAAGATTACGCAGTTGAAGAAAAAACTTTAAAGGGTTCAAATGGTTTTGCAATTGCACCCAATCATAGTAAAAATGGCAACGCACTTTTATATATTAATCCACACGTTCCTTTTTACTTTAGATCAGAAATGCATATGGTAAGCGAAGAAGGATTAAATGTTTACGGTGCTGTAACTTGGGGGCAAATGTTTATTTATCAAGGATTTAACGAGCATGCTGGCTGGATGCATACTAGTAGTTATGCCGACGTTGCAGATGTGTATGCCGAAACAGTAAAACAAGAAAATGGCAAGTGGTTTTATTTGTACGATAACAAATGGATGCCTGTGATTGAAAAGAAAATAAATATAGTTCATCCAACTAAATCGAAAATTTTTACCACTTATAAAACACATCATGGTCCTATTATGGGCAGCAAGGATGGAAAATGGTTAAGCTTGCGTGAAAACAATCGTTCCTTAAACGCATTAATGGAATGTTGGACTAGAACGAAAGCGACAAATTTGAAGGAATACCAAGCAGCATTAAATTTACTTGCAAATAATAGCAATAACACTGTTTATGCAGACGCGGATGGCAATATTGCATATTGGCATGGAAATTTTATGCCAAAACGAAGTAATGATTTTGATTTTACGCATCCTGTAGATGGAACTATTAAAGCTACCGATTGGCAAGGACTACATGGATTAAATGAAATTGTACAAAGTATTAATCCAGCAAATGGATGGTTGCAAAATTGCAATGCAACGCCTTTCACAGTGGCTGGTACAAACAGTCCTAAAGAAATAGATTATCCAAAATACATGGCGCCTGATGGTGAAAATCCAAGAGGCTTAAACGCTGTTCGTTTACTTGAAAAAATAGATAAAATTAGTTTGGATGAATTAATTGCATTAGGATACAATAAACACTTAACAGCATTTGATATTTTATTACCTCCATTTATTGAATACTCAAAAACAGCAACATTAACTGAAGATCAAAAAAATGCAATAAACTATTTAGCAAATTGGAATCATGATGCAGATACTAATTCCATTGCACAAACTATTGCTATTGAATGGGCTAGCAAATTAATGACAGCAATACCTCCCGCTGAAACCGAGGAAGCTGCAACTCAATCTATTTTTAGGTTCAATAAAATAATTCAAGAAGTAAGCAATGAAAAAAAGTTAGCATTTCTTGATAGTGCACTAATGCGTATTAAAATTAATTACACAAATTTACCAATGGCTCAAGCAAGTTGGGAGATACCCTGGGGTCAAATTAATAGATACCAGCGCGCACAGCCAAATACGGAATTTCCTTTTTCAGACAACAGACCTAGTATTGGAGTAGCGCAAACATCTTCAAAATTTGGACAGCTGCCTGCGTTTGAAAGTAACAGTAGAACAAATGGAGTGAAAAAAAGATACGGATTTTCTGGCAATAGCTTTATTGCTGCAGTTAGTTTTGGTAAAAAATTAGAAGCTAAAACAATTATAACAGGAGGCCAAAGCTTTGATCCTAATAATAAACATTTTACCGATCAAGCACAGGATTATATTGATGGTAAATTTAAAACCATTCACTTTTATAAAGAAGATGTTTTAGCGCATAAAGTAATATCATACAAACCAGGATTTGAAAGATAGTGATCATAGAGTTTAGAAATGAAGGCCATTTTCACAAGACCTGCCACATTCTTTACGTCAAACAATTGCATCATTTTAGTACGGTGACCTTCAACGGTTCTTTTGCTATGCCCTAATTCGGAAGCAATAATTTTACTTGGGGCTTCTTGACAAATTCTTATTAAAATGTATTTGTCATATAAACTAAGCTGATGTACTTTATCCATTAATTGAACATCTTCCATCTTGTTTACCATTGTGGCAATTTTATTTGCAATTTCATTGCTAAAATATACTTTATCTTTCCTTGCCATTTCTAATCCTTTTAGCCACTCCTCCTTACTTACATTTCTAGAAACAATTACCGAAAAACCATTTTCAATGAGTTGATATAAAATAAAATCATCCTGATCATTCAATACAATCATGACAGGCACTTTTTTCTTTAGTAATTCAGAAAGGGCGAGATTTTGAGTTTGTGATATTTTAAACATGGCACTTTCAATAACAATCACCTTAGGTGCAGCATGTATTGTAACTTCATTTAACATGCTAAAATGTTCAATAATATTTGGGGTTAAATAAGCTGGATGCTTATCAATGAGCATAGCACTGCCCAATGCATAAACTGGTTGTTGATCACAAATGATTACCTGACTTTGCATATTCATTTCTTTAGTTATTTAAAACAAAGAAATAATCTATAATAAATTGATATACAGCGGTTAAGATGGATAAATGGGTATAAAAAAGAAGATAAATGCCCCTTTATGCTTTTTACTAAATGCCCCTGTGCTAGTAAATATACATAGTGCGTAATTAAGTGTTTAAATAATGACATAAATAACTTGTCAATGTAATATCTTTTAATAACTTCAATTAATCTTTTACTAAACCATTCTGCATCGCGTTGATAGCACTAAAAAAATTATTTTATCCATTTGTCCCTATTGGACATTTAAAGGTTTGGGTATTGGCTCCAGCATTAAATAATCCCGATCCTAATTTGGCCTATTATTATGATTTTAGTCAAAGTATTGAAGAATATACTCAAGTATTTACAAACTTAGATTTACCCTGGAAATGGCAACCTGTAACATTGAATAGTTATGAGCGCATCATTCAAGAAATTGCCAATGAGCGACAAAATGGTGAGTTTTTCCCAGTGGTACTTAACTTATGTGATGGAGATGAAATAAATGGGGCGCCTGGTATTTCGGTGATTCATGCATTAGATAAAAAACAACTTATTTACACGGGATCTGATTCCTATTTTTACCATATCACCACTTCAAAAATCCCAATGAAGCGGGCTTTTGATGATGCATTAATCCCAACACCAAAGTGGGAGGCAATTACAGCACCTAAGATTATTCCAGAAAAATTATTTGAAAATTTAAATACACCCATTATTGTTAAGCCTGCCGTTTCGGGTGGAAGTTTAGGAGTGGGGGTGAAAAATGTTGTAGAAACAGAAAAAGAATTATTAACGCAGGTAAGTAAAATGTTTGAAGGGTATAGGGGATGGGACTTATCATCACAAGGTATCGTTGCAGAGTCCTTTATTGACGGTCCTGAGTATACTATTATGATTGTTGGCAGTCACATGCAACCCGAGTATGCAAAAATATATCCACCAGTAGAACGTGTATTTCATGCTTCCTTACCAGCAAAAGAAAAATTTTTATCCTTTGATCGTCTTTGGGAAATTTATGAAGAAGAAGCACCTATGCCCCAACAAGAAAATTTTTATGAGTATGCTATAGGCAATGAAACTACACAAATGGCAATTCAAAAAGTGGCATGGGATGCATATGTAGCGGTGGGTGGAACTGGTTATACCAGAGTAGATGTAAGAATAGATAAAAATACAGGAACCCCTTATGTATTAGAAGTGAATGCGCAATGTGGCATTAGCGAAGATGAAAATTTTACTTCTATCGGTGCAATTTTGCGTTATGCGAATCAAAGTTTTACCGAATTAATTATTCATATTATTAACGATGCATTTGCAAGAAGAAGAAAAATAAATTAATATGCGCTCCCTCCCTATTCTTGGTCAATCTGAGTCATTTGAAAATTTGAAAATTTGTGTTTTGCAGCCAGACTATTCAACCTCTGGTGTTGACTATCAATATTATGACCCCAAACGTGATTTATCTAAGTTGATGCCAGAAGCCCATATTGATCATATTTTTTTAAATAAGCTTACTACCTATCAACAACTAAAACAATTAAAAGAAAAAGCATACGATATTTATATAAATCTTTGTGAAGGTTATTTAGAATGGAAAGTTCCCTCTATTGATGTTATTACGAGCTTAGATTTGTTAGAGCTCCCCTATACTGGTCCTAGTGCCAATTTATACGATCCGGCAAAAACCATTATGAAGTACTTGGCTTTTTGTGAGGACGTAAAAACACCAGCACATATTTTAATTGAAAACAAGGAGGACTTATCACAATTACCGGGGAATTTGCAGTTTCCCTTATTTATAAAACCAGCAAAGGCAGGTGACAGTCTTGGTGTTGACGATGCGAGTAAAGCAAACAATACGGCCAGCCTAAATACAAAGGTTAAAAATATATTATCGGAATTTGGTTCGGCATTAGTAGAAGAATATATTGAGGGCAGAGAATTCACTGTACTCGTATGTGCTAATCCAGATGGAAAAACCTGCACTCGATTCATGCCCGTTGAATATATTTTCCCAGACGGCTTTGCTTTCAAAACTTACGCATTAAAAACATCGGAGCTTCACCCCAATGCAAATATTCCGGTGACGGATAAAATACTTGCCAAAAAATTACAAGACATTGGAGAACAAATATTTATGTCATTTAATGGGGTAGGATACGGTAGAATGGATTTTAGAATGAATGAAAAAGGAGAAATATTTTTCTTAGAAATAAATTTCACCTGTTCTGTTTTTTACGCAGAAGGATACGAAGGATCTGCTGATTATATTTTACAACATGACGGAGCTGGACAAAGGGGTTTTTTAGAAAGAATTATTATTGAGGGTATGGCCAGATTTGAACGTAAGCAAAAAAAATATACCATCAAGGGGAATGCAATTTCCGGATATGGAATGTATGCAAAGTTTAATTTACCCAAAGGCACTTTGCTATTTAAAGGGGAAGAAAAAGCGCAACGCATTGTTACCAAAAAATTCGTAGACGATAATTGGGACGATCGCGAAAAAAATTATTTCAGACGTTATGCTTACCCCATAGGTAACGACGTTTATATTTTATGGGCACTAGAGCCTGAAGAGTGGTCACCACAGAACCATCATTGCGACGCCAATTGTGAATATGAAGGTTTAAATGTGTTTACCAACAGGGATATTAAAAAAGGAGAAGAGCTAACATTAGATTATGCTTATTTTTTAGATCATACTATGGAACCTTTTTCATGCGCATGCAGTTCTCCAAATTGTAGAGGTTTGATAAAAGGGAATAAAAAGTAAATAAGCGTATTGGAAAATTTCATACATTCAAAGAATCATAAAACGACCTAATGAAAAAATTATTCGCTAGCTTATTGGTATGTACAATTATTTCTTTCTCAGCCAATGCACAGGCAAAATTTAAAAATTATCAAGATAGTATTGATGCTGAAGCAGCAAAATCAGAAATATGGACAACCGTTCCAGTAGTAACGCCAGGCAGTTTTACAAACCAAGCACCTTCCGATGCTATTATTTTATATAATGGAAAGGACTTTTCTGCTTTTCATGGTCGAGATGGCAAAAAAATTGGTTGGAAAATTGATCCAGATGGTGCTTTAACAGACGTAAAGGGCGCAGGAGATTTAATTACCAATCAAGCATTCGGTGATTGTCAATTACATGTTGAGTTTAGAACTCCAGCAATGGTGAAAGGAGAAGGGCAGTCAAGAGGCAATAGTGGCATCTATTTAATGGGTTTATATGAAATACAAGTACTAGACTCTTATAAAAATCCTACCTATGCAAATGGTCAAGCTGCTGCAGTTTATAAACAACATATTCCATTGGTAAATGCAAGCCGAGCACCTGGGCAATGGCAGGCATATGATATTATTTTTAAAGCCCCCGTATTTAAGCAAGATGGTAACCTAGAAAAACCAGCCACCGTTACAGTTTTACACAATGGTGTATTGGTTCAAAATAATGTAACCATAATTGGCCCAACCGACTGGGTTATAAAGCCAGTTTATAAAAAACATGATGCAAAGTTACCCTTGTTCTTTCAAGATCATGGAGATGATGGCAATCCAATAAGTTATCGAAATATTTGGATTAGACCTTTATAAATAATTTAAATTTTTGCATATGGGTAAAATGCATGTACCAGAATTTATAGCACCTTTCTCCCCTTTTTGGTGGGAATGTATATTAGCTGTTACACTCATTATTATTATCCTCGTTCGCCTACCATTGCATTGGAAAAATTTAAAGCGACGCAATTATGATTTGTTTATTGCTTGCATTTTATTGCTAAATACCGTTGCCGAAAATTGGTACAACTATTCTATTGGATATTGGACCTTACAACAAAACTTGCCAATACATCTTTGTAGTATCACCAATATACTATGTATTGTATTGCTCTTTAATTATAAGCAATGGATAGCGGAGCTTGTTTATTATTGGGGACTAGCTGGAGGTATTCAATCCTTGCTAACTCCTGAATTTACAATTGGAATGCGTGGCTATAATTTTTATAGCTACTTTATAAATCATGGAGGTTTAATATTAGTCGTAGCCTATATAATTGTGCATTATGAATTTACCCCAAGACCCAAATCTTGGTTATGGACACTTGCCTATTTGCAAATTGTGGTTATTATTGTTGGCTTGATTAATCATTTTGTAGACGCCAATTATATGTACTTATCAAATAAACCCGAGGTCGAAAATCCATTTGTAATTGGGGAATGGCCTTATTATATTTTGATATTAGAGTTAGTAGCGTTATTGCACTTTATTATTTTCTATCTTCCTTTTTATTTTCTAAATAAAAGGAAAATGTCGCTTGATAAAATTGAAGTAAATTAAGCTGTTTCTAAAGCTCTTCGATACGCTTTGCTTTGTCGTCAATGACTAAATCAAAATTAGGCTTTGTAGGTCCGCCGTTTGGACAATATCCTGTAATAAGATCATTAAACTTACATCCCCATTTGTTTAGCTGAGACAGGGTCAATTCCTTTAAATCGCGCTTGGAACTTTCTCCTCTACCTGTCCAATAGGTAATATGCCAACCTTCATCATATAATTTATTAATCTTAGCAATATTATCATAATTGGGTTCGGCCAATTCATACACCCTTTTATCAGTATAAAAACAAATTGTTTCATCAATGTCAATTAAAGCTTTCTTGGAACCAAACCTTTTAGATTCAATCATGTTATGTATTTTGTGTAATAATAACTGCAAATTTAGATATAATCTATAAATTACAGTTCTCAATTTTTAAAACAAGCTCATGTTCCAATTCTTAAAAAACTTTGCTGGCCTTTTTTCATTTGTATTATTTTCAATGCTTGCAAATGCACAGGTATCTAGCAACCCCACCATTAACGTAAATAAAATAACCATTGCAAGAGATTCCTTTGGTGTGCCGCATATATTTGCACCTACCGATCCTGAAGTGGCTTATGGAATCGCATGGGCACATGCCGAAGATGATTTCACCACCATACAAACCTTACTTTTAACTGGGAAGGGCAAACTTTCTTCCTATTTAGGTAAAAAAGGAGCACCTGTTGATTTTGTTGTTGGCTTGTTAAATACCAAGGCATTGGTAGAAGCACAGATAGGACAAATGGACCCTAAATTTCTAGCCTTAGTCAAAGGTTATTTAATGGGATTAGAAGCCTATGCAAAGGCGCATCCAAAGGAAGTATTAAATAAACAGGTATTCCCTATTTCCATTGAAGAATATTTATCGGCAACTGTATTTTCTGTTGCAGTATTTTGTGGTGTAGATAAAACATTGCCAAAAATTTTAAACGGAACCATTCCACAACTAGCAGGATTTACTGGCGAGGGAAGCAACACGTTTGCAATTCATGCCAATAAGTCAAGCACAGGTGAAAACATGTTGGTTATAAATGCACATCAGCCTATCGAAGGGGCAACTGCCTTTTATGAAGCACATTTGCAAAGTGAAGAAGGATGGAATATTTTAGGCGGATTGTTTCCAGGTGCCCCATTAATTTTTCATGGTGTTACGCCCAATTTTGCATGGGCACATACCGTAAATTTTCAAGATAAAATAGATGTGTATCAATTACAAACTGACAAAGCGCATCCTGGTGAATATAAAGTGGATGGCAACTGGTTGAAACTTGAGAAAAGAAAAGTGAAATTAAAAATCAAAGGAATTCCATTTCCAATTTATAGAAAAGTATACAATTCAATTTATGGGCCAACTGTAGCTACACCAAATGGCGAATATTTTTCTATGCGATTGCCATCCTTAATGGATGCAGGCGCATTGCAACAGTGGTATACAATGAATAAGGCTAATAATTTTACAAGTTTCAAAAAAGCATTAGCGCAAAATCACTTGCCTATGTTTAATATCATGTATGCCGACAATAAGGATACGATATTTTATATTTCTAATGGAAAAATGCCTTACCGAAATCCAGATACATCCTATCATTGGAATAGTACTGTACCAGGTAATACCATGGCAACTTTATGGACAAAATTTAAGCCTTTAAGTGAACTGCCTCAACAGTTAAATCCAGCAAGTGGTTATTTATTTAATACCAACCATTCCCCATTTTTAGCAACAGACGAAAAATATAATTTAGACCCGAAAAGTTTTGATGTGAATGATGGTTATGAAACTTATCACAACAACAGAAGTCGCCGAGGAAAGGATTTGATTGATGAATTAGATAAAATTAGTTACGCCGATTTAAAACGTATAAAATTTGATAGAAGCCTTCCTGCTAAAATATTATTCCCGTATGGTTTTACTGCAGATAGTATGTTTTTGGTAAATGAAAATAATTACCCAGCACTAGCGCCCATTATTTCAACATTAAAGCAATGGGATCATGCAGCAGTGGCGAATAGCAAAGGTGCTGCCATTTATAATATTGCTTATTACTTGGTGCCTCAAGTAATGGATGGACGCAAAAATGATAAACTAACTTTACAAGAAGCAGTGATCGTGTATGAAAAAATAGACGAATACCTTAAGAAAAATTTTGGAAGAACCGACATAGTCTTAGGCGACTTACAAAAATTAGTAAGAGGTGATGAAAGTTGGCCGCAAGGTGGCATGCCAGATGTATTAGCAGCAGTGATGAGTGAACCCTATAAGGATGGAACTAGAAAAATGAATAGTGGTGACGCTTATATTAACATTGTAAGTTTTCCAAAAGATGGTAGCCTGCCGCATATTGAAACAATCAACACATTTGGTGCAAGTATGCATAAAGAAAGTCCTCATTTTGCGGATCAACGCGCCATGTATCAGGCTCAGATGTTAAAACCAATGACGCTTGACAAAAATGCAATTCTGAAAAATGCTGAAAAAATTTATCATCCAGCTTTGTAAGTGTAATTATTTCTGTTTATCAAAAAGTAAATAAAATACAAAATAATATCATTGTCTTTAAAATGGTTACAGCCTAGCTGTAACCATTTTTTTATCTAATAAGGACTTAGTATCAAACAATACAGCATCCTCATTATTTTTTAATTTATGATAATCTAGAGAAGTGAAAAACTGATGTGCTACTGTAATCAAAATAGCATCATAGGTTTCAAGTTTTGTAATTAAATGAATGGCGTGTTTTTCTGCCACTTCCTCAGCATTGGCAAAAGGATCAAACACTGACACTTCCATTTCCTTGGACTTTAAGAAACGAACTATTTCAAATACTTTTGAATTTCTAATATCAGGGCAGTTTTCCTTAAAGGTTACGCCTAATAATAAAACCTTGGAACCCTTTATTGGTTTGGAAGTTTTTTCTATTAACCTTATTAATTTTTCAGCAATAAATTTACTCATGGCGTCATTCACCTTTCTTCCCGACAATATAACTTGTGGCGAATGTCCAAGCTGTGTTGCTTTGTGTGCTAGATAATAAGGATCCACGCCAATACAATGACCACCAACTAGACCTGGCTTAAAAGGTAAAAAATTCCATTTTGTAGCTGCCGCATCTAATACCTCTTGTGTATCAATCCCCATTTTATCAAAGATCAAAGCCAATTCATTCACAAATGAAATATTTATATCTCTTTGTGCATTTTCAATAGACTTGGATGCTTCGGCAATCTTAATACTTGAAACTTTGTGTGTACCCGCTGTGATAATACTTGCATACAATGAATCAACCTTTGTGGCAATTTCAGCAGTAGAGCCTGCTGTTACTTTTTTTATTTTAGTTAACGTATTTACTTTATCACCAGGATTAATTCTTTCAGGTGAATATCCTACGTAAAAATCGTGGTTAAATAGTAAACCACTTTCTTTTGCTAAAACAGGGACACAGTCTTCTTCCGTACAACCAGGATAAACGGTACTTTCATAAATCACTAGGTCTCCACTTTTTAAAATGGATCCAATCATCTTACTTGCTTTTAGCAAAGGTTTTAAGTCGGGAGATTTATTTTCATCCACGGGAGTAGGAACGGTAATTATAAAAATAGAACAATGCTTAATTGCTGCCAGGCTCGCGGTAAAGCTTAAATTTATTGCATCCTTAATTTCAATTGTATTACATTGAAGCGTTTCATCCTCCCCTTTTTGCAGCGCAGCTACTCTTTTTTCATTGATATCAAACCCTATAACAGTATATTTTTTACTAAATTCAACAGCTAGCGGTAAGCCAACATAACCTAGTCCAATAATAGCAATGGAAGTACCTGTATTAATAGCTGCATTCATATAATGCCAAAGTTAATGGACTCATTAATGATGTCCATAATTTTTTTCACCCGCTTCAATTGCAATAGAGAGTCGGTTTTGTTTTGGGGGTAAGGGACAGGTAGCGAACGCCGTAAAAGCACAAGGTGGGTTATAGGCATTGTTAAAATCAATTGAAGTATTACCATCCTTGTCGGGTCTGGGTATATCAATAAACCTGCCAGCCCCATAAGTGCTTTTGCCTGATGTTATGTCTGCAAAAACAATAAAAAGAGTAGGTCCATTTTCGTCAATCACATCCAACGAAAAAGTTTGGCCATCTTTTTCAAAAATCAATTTCCCCGCATTTTTAGATGGGACTGTTTGGCCAAGCACATTGGTGATCATTAAAAAATCCTGTACCGGTTGCACTAATTTTGCTTTAATGTGCCATTTTTTATGAATGGGAAATCTTGCTATTCCTTTGAAATCTAATAACGTTTTTGCTTTTAAATTTCTAAATCGAATGCCCACTTTATCTTCTCTTTTAATAACCACCCACGAAAATTGTTCCCAATCCATTAAAGACACTTTCCCATTTTCGTCAAACACTTTATAGGATTGGGATAACGATGATTTAACTTTATCAATTTCTATAGTATTCGTAGTCCCATTTTCCCATAATACGGAGTCTCCATTGTAAATAAAGCTCCCCAATAAAGCAGGGAACTTTGCATTATTATAATAACAGTCTACATTTTTTTGACTTCCAAATGTGTTCTTACCCTTATGTAGCCAAAACAAGCCTTCTAAATTTAACCACCCGTCTGTCTTTTTTAAATACGCTATCCTCATTTGATGCCAAGCATCAACAGATTTTTTATAAGTATTGTCCTGTGCTTTCGCAAACTGCATTAAAACGAATGTGATTAAGATAAATACTATTTTTTTCATACAACAAATTTAGGAAGAAGCATTAAGTCACCAATATACTTATATTTTTATTGTCTACCAAAATAGTAGATTTATTTATACAATGTAGCAAATAAATAATAAATATTTTTGTCAATTCGCATCATAGGATTATCGTAACTTAGAAGCTGTTATTGAATTAAAACACAATTTTATGAGACAAAAAATTGCTTTATTATTTTTAGCAATCATCACTATTGTAACAGGATTTAGTCAAGGTAAAGTGTTGACTAAACAAGTAATAAAAAGTACTATTTTAAATAGGGATGTAAACTATACCGTTTACCTTCCCGAAGGTTATGAAACCAACCAAAGAAATTATCCAGTTACCTATTTATTACATGGTCATGGTGATAGTGATGACGGCTGGATACAATTTGGTGAAATAAATCGCTTAGCAGATGCAGCTATTAAGGATGGGAAAATAGCCCCCATGATTATTGTTACCCCCGATGGATTTAAAAGTTTTTACATGAATGCGGCAGATGGCTCCATGAATTACGAAGATTTTTTTATAAATGAACTAATCCCGCATATACAGAAAACATACAAAGTTAAGGCAGATAAGCGTTTCAGAGGCATAGCAGGACTTTCTATGGGTGGTTACGGTAGTTTATTGTATGCCCTAAAATATCCTGATTTATTTGTGGCAGCAGCTCCGCTAAGTGCTGCAATATGGACCAACAATGATTATGAGAATATGCAAGACAGCAGGTATAATAGTTATTTTGCTGGTCCTATCGGAAAAAATTTAAAAGGCAAAGAAAGACTTACTCCTAACTGGTATGCAAATAGCATTTTTAGTTTAATGGATAAAAAGACACCCGAAGAATTAAGTGCTGTAAAATATTGGATTGACTGTGGAGACGATGATTTTTTAACCCTAGGCAATACTCAATTACATATAACGCTAACCAATAAAAAAGTAGCACATGAATTTAGGATGAGAGACGGTGACCACAACTGGACTTATTGGAGAAATAATGTAATTGATGCTTTGTCTTTTATCAGTGACAATTTTAGAGCAAAATAAAAACATGAATAAGGAAATACAAGTATTTATAACGGGTGGTACTTTTGATAAAGAATATAATGAGCTTACAGGTAATTTATATTTTAAAGAAACGCATTTACATGAAATGCTAGATTTAGGTAGAAGTAGATTGGATTTGTCTATTGAGACCTTAATGATGAAAGATAGCTTGGATTTTATTGAGGCAGACAGAGCTACCATTGCAGCTGCCTGTAATAATACCAAAAGCAATAAAATATTAATCACCCATGGCACCGACACCATGACCATCACTGCAGAATATTTAATTGATAAGTGTACTGAAAAAACCATTGTATTAACAGGTGCGATGGTACCCTATAAATTTGGCAGTAGCGATGGTTTATTTAATTTAGGAAGTGCTTTGGCTTTTGTGCAAGTATTGTCACCCGGCGTTTACATAGTCATGAATGGAAAAGTATTTGAAGCAGGTAAAGTGAAGAAAAACACCGACAAAGGCGAGTTTGAAGCTTACTAGCATTCACTTAACGATATCTAGTATCAATTAAGTATTGAATTTTCCAACCTTCTTTCAATTTAACAAGCTGAAAAGAATTTACTCCATTATGTGAATACTTGTCCTTATAGTAAAATTCATAAGGTGTCCAAGCAATGGCTAAGTCCTTATTTGTTTTTACAGTTTCAAATACAATTCTTTCATCCAATGAGCCTACTGGTTGCTTCCCAATACTATTAATAAAATTCTGTACCGTCTCATTTTTTACCATAACCTCATCCAATTTTGAAACCACTGTTTGAAAAACAGCAGTGGGGCTGAAACATGTCTTTAAAAGTAAAGTGTCACTGTTTTTCATGGCTGTAAACATATTTTGGATCACTGCCTTCACTGCAGCTTGTTCAGTCTCATTAATATTATTTTGTTGCGCACTTGCTGTTGCGCTTGTTATGAAAATGAAGCATGCAAGCGAGACGAATTTATAATTCATAGCCATTGATTTGATTTTTGATTTTACAAATTCATGATGAATTTGTATTTTGTCAACAATTTAAAACACTTTTATTAAAACGACACTATGAAAAGTACAAAAATTATGTATTGGGTGAGCACAGTTATCATTTGTTTATTTGCTTCTACTGCAATTATGATGAATTCTAAAATGGCGATTGATGGCACAACACACTTAGGCATCCCAAGATGGCTAGGTTTGGAGGTGAGTATTGGTCAACTAATTGGACTTGTTCTATTAATTGTCCCTATAGTTCCAGCGCGCGTTAAAGAATGGGCCTATGTGGGATTTGGCATCTTGTATTTAACAGCGGCAATAGCACACCTTTCAGTTCAGGACCCAATTGGACATACCATTATGGCGATTGCATTCTTTGGTCTATTAATATTGTCTTATAGTAGCTTTCACAAATTACAAGCAGAGAAAGGGAAGGCATAAAAATTTATAATTTATCCCTCAACAATAAAGGCTCCCAATGGGAGCCTTTATTGTTTATTAAATAACTTTTTTTAAAAGATCACTCATTATTTTAATTGCTTTGTATCAACTCGGGAAGGGGTATCCTTGCCAGAAACAATCGTTCTTGCGCTTAATGCAATTGCCTTAATAATCTCATTCATATTGTCCATGTCCAATGTTTGGAACTCGTCACTTGGTTTATGATAATTAGGTTCGCTGTCCATTTTAGAAGTTGAAATAGTATGTGCTGGAACACCTAGTCTTGCTAATGTAGCATTGTCAGAGCGGTAAAATAAATTTTGATCTGTATACGGATCAGGATAAAATTTAAAAGCAGACCCTTCTAAATTCTTTTGTAAGATATCTCCCATATTTGTTTTTTCATAACCCGTTATATAGGCACTGTTTTTACCCCATTTGCTTTCGGTGCCAATCATTTCTAAATTAAACATGGCTTTCACCGTTAAAGGATCAAATTGCTTCGAAAAATATTGAGCCCCATAACCGCCTACTTCCTCGGCCGTAAAGGCAACGAAAATGAGGGTTCGCTCATTGTTGTTTAATTTTTTAAAATACTTTGATAGCATTATTACCGCTGTAGTTCCAGCTGCATCATCATTTGCTCCATTGTAAATAGAATCTCCATTTATCGCCTTCGCAGCATTTACACCAAGGTGATCATAGTGACCAGAGAAAATCACATATTCATTTGCTAAAGATTTGCCAGGAATTACACCTACTACATTGGCCAATGCAAGACTTTCAATTTTATGTGTAGCTTCTATTGTGAATTTAGAAGGTATATTGTTGGTTAAAACAAAAACAACTGTTTTTTGATCTGCCGTTATATTTGATTTAAGTTGAACTAGTCTAGAAAAATTATTTGCAAAACTTTCGTCCACTAAGACAACATAATTTGCATTTGCTGAAAGTACTTTTCTGGCGGCCATTCCAAAATTATCTTCTTTATTTATTTTAACCACTTCATATCCGCTTGTTTCATTAATGCTTACAATCGGTTCAGCGGAAACAACAATTAAGTTTTTAGTATCTAAGGCAACTCCATCAAAAGTCCCAGAAGCGGAAACAAATTTTGCACTTAATTTAGAAAAAGATTGTAAATAGGTATTGCTATTATTTAACTTATTTAAGCCAGCTTGCTTAAATTCATTCGCAATAAAATTTGCCGCCTTATCAATTCCTTTTGAAAAAGTACGTCTACCTTCTAGTTCATCAGAAGATAAAAACTTCTCAACTCTTTCAGTTTCACTTTTATTAATAATGGAACTAACTTCTTGTGCAATAACTTGACTACTTAACAAAGTACATAAAATGGTTATGTACAGAACATTCTTTTTCATAGATATCATAATTAAATATTGAGTCTTAAAGATAAAGCATTAAACTATTCTAATAAAGTATTGTCTAAATTTGTATATGCAAAGTGACCAATCATTGGTAATTGAATTTCAACAGACTACTCAAAAAGAGGGACCCTATACGATATTACTTAAGCGTCATCAACAAAGAGTTTATTATCAAATAAAAAGAATGCTTAATAACCACATGGATGCCGATGATGTGGCTCAACAGGTTTGGATAAAAGTTTGGAATAAATTGGATGGATTTAAAATGGAGAGTGAGTTTAGCACCTGGCTGTTTAGGATTGCCTACAATGAAACACTCAATTTTATTCAAAAGCAACAAAAACAAGCCGGATTTAATGAAAGTTCGGAAAATATCAACTTTGAAGACGCCACAACTGGTACTGATCATCCAAAATCTACAACCATTCAAATTGCTTTAGAGCATGCGATAAAGCAACTCCCTGAAAAACAAAGGTTTGTATTTATGTTGCGTTATTTTGAGGAGTTAAATTATGAAAAAATTGCTTCTATAACTGGCACTTCAGTAGGAGGCGCAAAGGCCAATTTCCACCAAGCCTTGAGAAAAATGGAGGAAATTTTAAAACGGGATTAAACCTTTACAGTCAACATTAGTCATACTAGAGAAATGGAAAATAAAGAAATAGACAACAGTATTATAGAAGACAGAGTCTTGGCAGAAGCGCTTTTTACAAAAGCTGCATTGGCTTGGTTTGATGAAAATCAAAAGCAGTTAGATCCGTATTTTTTTGATACACAATCGGCTGCTATTGTAAAGTCGCTGAAAAAGAAAAAAGGGAGGATTTTTAAAATTGGCAGTTATGGTAAAATTGCAATAGCCGCTTCTTTTTTAACAATTATTGCACTTGGATATTTGTATTTAAAAACAAATAAGAAAATAGAAACAGTGCCTTTAATTGTAAAAATAGAAGAAATTCCTACCTCAGAAATTGAGGCATATTTAAATTCAAATGAGTTATTGGCTGAAGCCGACTTACAACTTATTATAAAAGAAGAAGAAATAAATTTTTCATCAGAAGACTCAAAAGCAGCGAACAATCAGGATACAAACACAATTCTAAATTAAACCAATAAAACAAAAATGAATATCAATACAATGAAAAAGATTGCATTATTATTTGTAGTAATTGCAATAACAATTACTACAAATGCACAACCTCCCAGAAGACAAGGTGGGGGTAGGGGACTTGGAAAAGAAAAAATTGAATTGTATAAAATTCAATTTATAACCAAAAAGTTGTCTTTAACTTCTGCAGAAGCGGAAGCTTTCTGGCCAGTTTATGAAGCACAAAAAAAAGTGATGAAAGAAATTATTGCAACCAAGTCCAATGACGAAATTCAATTACAAGAAGCTATTTTAAATGCTCGAAAAAAATTCAAATCCGATTTAAAGCCAGTGTTAAAATCAGAGGAACGCGTAAATGATGCTTTAAAAATTGAGCGTGAATTTTTAAAGAAAATGCGATTAGAAATGAACAGAAGAAAAGGTTTTAGAGCATAATTGAAGTTTTAATTTAAGTTGCGCCTCCAATTACTTGGAGGCGTTTTTATTTTATGGAAACCCTTTTGTATATTACAGAACAAATCTTTATATGAAAAAAATACTCAGTGTCATTGGTATACTATTTTCAGCTTTGCTCATTTTTATAGGTATAAGAACCATTACAAATAAACCTGCTGCAAATAATATTCAAGTTAATTTATCCCCATTGCCTCAAAATGCAGTTGCACATATGAGTGCAGCAATTCAGTACAAAACAGAAACGCCCAATGATGAATATCAATTTGATACGGCTACTTTTATGAATTATCGAAAATTTATTGAAACCACCTACCCATTAATTCACAAAAACTTAACCAGGACCATTATTGATAGTTTTAATTATATATATGAATGGAAAGGTACCGACCCTTCCATATTGCCAATGGTATTAATGGCGCACTATGATGTAGTTCCAGTTGAAGCTTCGGCTGTGAAACTTTGGCATGCACAACCTTATGGTGGAGAAGTGAAAGAAAATTACATTTGGGGAAGAGGCGTATTGGATGATAAAGCAAGTATGATTAGCATATTAGAAGCGACAGAAGCACAATTGCAAAAAGGCTTTACTCCAAAACAATCTATCCTACTATGCTTTGGTGCCGATGAAGAATCAAGTGGTAAAGGCGCAACGGCAATGGTTGAATATTTTAAAAAATTAAACAGGAAATTTGACTTGGTGGTGGACGAAGGTGGTGAAATTTCAACAGAACAAAATAAATCGGTTAAAAAGCCAATTGCGTCAATTGGTGTTGGTGAAAAGGGGTATGTGACCCTGGTATTAACTGCTCAAAAAGAAGGTGGGCATTCGTCAATACCTGGACAACAAACAGCTATTGATATACTTAGCACTGCTATTGCAAAAGTGAACCAAAATCCAATGCCCACTAAGTTAACGCCGCCTATTGAAGCTTACTTAAAAAGCATAAGCCCATACAATGAAAACTTCTTTGAAAAAGTGGCTTTATCAAACATGTGGTTGTTTAAAAGTTTTGTAGTCAATAATATGACAAAGGATCCTTCAAGTAACGCATTGGTAAGAACAACCCTTGTGCCTACTGTATTTAATAGCGGAGTGAGAGACAATGTAATTCCAACATTTGCGACAGCGTATATCAATAGCAGAATTTTACCAGGACAATCTAGCAAAGAGGTTTATGATTATGTTCAAAAAACAATTAATGATACCAATATCAAAATCACTTATTATAAAAATTACATGACTGAGCCTTCTCCAACTACCGATGTGAATAGTAAATACTATAAACGTGTAGAAAAAGCCGTTCGTTCTGTGGTGAAGGATGTGGTTGTAGCGCCTATGCTAATGGTTGGCGCAACCGATTCCAGAAATTATAGAGCAGTAAGTGAGGGGGTAGTAAACTTTACTCCATTAACCGATGCCAAAGGTTATCATGGCATAGATGAAAGAATGCTAATAAGCGATTTTCAAAAATGTTTTAATTTTTATACCTTATTAATTAAGGGCGAATAAGAAAAGTCTGAAATATTAATTTTCTTGTTTTACTTTATACCCCTTCCAACCAAAATAAGCAACTACGATAAAACAAAATAACGGCACCAAATATCCTAATTGAAATTTACCAGTGGTGTCACTTATGATACCAAAAATTCTTGGCATAATGGCGCCACCCACAATGGACATGACTATTAAGCTACTCGCCATTTCGGTATCTGCGCCCAAGTCCTTGATGCCTAATGAAAAAATAGTTGGAAACATAATGGACATAAAAAAGCAGATTCCAATTAATGCATAAAGCGTTATCATGCCATTGCCAGCAATAACTATTCCACAAAGCATTATACTTATCAAAGAATAAATGAATAATAATTTATGAGGTGCTAAAAATTTCATAAATGCAGTGCCTGCAAACCTACCTATTAAAAAAGCCAAGCCAGCAATACTGGCATACTTAGCAGGAGATAAGCTTGTAACAATTTTTGCATCCTTTATATATACAATAAAAAGGCTAAATATTGAAACTTGTGCACCTACATAAAAGAATTGCGCAATTACTGCCCAAGTTAAATGCCTATGTCTAAATGTTTTTAATATGCTGCTTGAATTATTTACTTCCTTGTTTCTTAAATCGGGTAGTTTGATAAAATAAAAAAGGGCAGCAACAATAAGCAATACCAATGCTAAAATTATGTAAGGCATTTTTACACTAGCCGCTTCGGATGCCAAAGCTACTTTTTTTGCAGATTCGGTCATAGCGTCTAATTCGGCATCTGTATGACCTTGAATCAAAATATATTTTTCGCCTAATAAGGGTGCCAATACAACCGCTAACCCATTAAAGGACTGGGCAAGATTTAACCTTTGCGTTGAATTTGTCGGGTTCCCTAAAGCAGATACATAGGGGTTGGCTGCAGTTTCTAAAATAGTTAACCCGCAGGCGATCACAAACAAAGCGATTAAAAAATAATTGTAAGATTGATGATTTGCTGCTGGTATAAATAAAAATGATCCGATTGAAAATAACAATAAGCCAGAAATAATCCCAATTTTATACCCCCATTTTTTCATGATGTAACCCGCAGGCAAGGCCATAAAAAAATAAGCAATAAATATAGCAGAGTCCACTAAGGTTGCCTGTGTTGTGGTCAACGAAAAAGAATGTTTTAAATGGGGTATTAAAACAGGATCTAAATTATGTGCAAAGCCCCACAAAAAAAACAAACTGGTAATTAAAATAAAGGGAATTAAATAAGATTTGGTTTTTTGCATGGCTCGTAATTATATATAAATATAATAAATATTCACTTGACAAGATAGAAACCCTATTTTTGGTAACTCAAATAATAATTTATGAAAAAATTGATAATATCAACGGTACTTGCCTTTACAATGTTGTATGGATTTTCTCAACAATCAAAAACAAATGCACGTGAATACTATTTGATACAAGTTTATCATTGCACTAGTAACCAACAGATAAAAGGCATAGATGCTTATTTACAAAATACATACCTTCCTTATTTGCACAAGTCGGGTATTAAAAAAGTGGGTGTGTTTGCACCTATTGTAAATGATACTGCAGCAGATAAAAAATTATACGTTTGGATTCCTATGCAAACCATAGACGTTCTTGATAAATTAGATCAGGGTATTGAAAAACTTGATCCATTTGCTAAAAATGAAATTGTAGATTTAGATAATGCAGACAGCAGTTTACCTTACACAAGAATAGAAAGAATTGTTGCCAAGTCTTTTAAATATCAAACCCAGTACGAAAAAAATTCCAGCTTAACTAAATCACCAGACCGTATTTATGAATACCGCAGTTATGAAAGTCCTACCGAAAATGCACA